>NZ_JAUBRP010000049.1:40173-47713 GCF_036701935.1 Microcoleus sp. M2_D5
GTTGGCTCGACTCTACGGTTTCTACAACTTGCAGATTTTCGACTATCGGTTCTGGTTGAGAAGGTTGGCTCGACTCTTGCCTTTCAACAATAAGTAGATTTTCGACAACCGGTTCTGGTTGAGAAGGTTGGCTCGACTCTACGGTTTCTACAACTTGCAGATTTTCGACTATCGGTTCTGGTTGAGAAGGTTGGCTCGACTCTGGTGTTTCGACAACTGGTTCGGATTCTGGTTCATGATGCTCGATCGACTCTACTGTTTCGACAATGAGCAAATTTTCGACAACCGGTTCTGGTTGAGAAGGTTGGCTCGACTCTGGTGTTTCGACAACTGGTTCGGATTCTGGTTCATGATGCTCGATCGACTCTACTGTTTCTGAAACAACGGGCAGATTTTCGACTATCGGTTCTGGTTGAGAATGCTCGATCGACTCTACGGTTTCTGAAACTTCTAGATTTTCGACAACTGGTGCTGGTGGAGAAGGTTCTATCGGGAGTCTCTCACTTTTATAAAAAACTTTTTTTACAAAAGTGAGCATCCTGCTTGCTTGTTTAGATATCTGTAGCGAGTAAGAGCCTCGGGTTCCTGTGACACCCAAACGGAGATGCTTCGCTTCACTCAAATCTACGGTTTCTGCAACTGGTTCTGATTCTGGTGGAGAAAGTTCTATCGGCTCTGCGGTTTCTGCAACTGATTCTAATTCTGGTTGAGGATGTTCTATCGGCTCTACGGTTTCTGCAACTGGTTCTAATTCTGGTGGAGAAAGTTCAATCAACTCTGCGGTTTCTGCAACTGATTCTAATTCTGGTGGAGAAAGTTCTATCGGCTCTACGGTTTCTGCAACCAGTTCCGATGCGGAATGAGAATCAGAAAGTAACTCTTCAGCTTCTGCAACTGGTTCCGATGCTGAATGAGAATCATAGAGAGACTCTGGTTTATTTGAAACGGGCAGATTGTCCGGGATGATCGTCGGTTGCGATTCAGATTGATGAGAATCGGCGATCGAGTTTTGAATTTCTGCTGCTTGTTGCAGATTTCGATCGACCTCCGGTTCGCTGTGAACCAGATTTTCTTCTGGTTTCTTTTCAGCCGCTGTCAGCCTTAAAAAGACATCTTCGAGAGTAGCGCGAGAGCGACGCATTTCGCACAGTCCAAATCCAGAGGCGACGATAGCTGTAGCAATTTCTCGTCCGGGTTCTCTTTCCGGTTCGCACAAGGCCCGCAGGCGGTAGCGATTCACTAAATATTGCTGGCTTGGAATCAATTCCACCGATCGAACTCCCGGCACATTTTCCAAAGAAGGCAACAGCAGACTGTTTACCAAATCGGCCTCGCCTTCAACTTCGAGTTCGTAACCCTCTCCCACCGCCAACTCTCCCATCAAATTTTCGGGAGTACCCGCAGCGGCGATTTTTCCGCGATTGATGATGGTGACGCGGTTGCAAGTCATGCTGACTTCCGGGAGAATGTGCGTGGAAAGGATGATTGTGTGCTGGCCGCCAAGGCTTTTGATTAAATTGCGGACTTCGATGATTTGTCGGGGGTCGAGACCGACGGTTGGTTCGTCTAAGATAATGACCGGGGGGTCGTGGACGATCGCCTGGGCGATACCGACGCGCTGGCGAAATCCTTTAGAAAGCTTGCGGATTAAAACTTTGCGTTTATCAACCAGGCCGCAGCGTTCGATCGCGGAGGTAACTCGTCGCGCGCGATCGCCCGCCGACACTTGCTTGATCCTGGCCACAAAAAACAGAAACCCTTCCACAGTCATTTCTGGATAAAGCGGCGGGTTTTCCGGCAGATAACCGATGCGCTGTCTGACTGCCATCGAGTTTTCGTGAACGTCGAGGCCGGCGATGCGGGCCGTACCGCTGGATGCCGGCAAATATCCCGACAAAATCCGCATGGTTGTGGTTTTGCCAGCGCCGTTTGGCCCCAAAAACCCGAGAATTTCTCCTGATTCGACCGAAAAAGACACGTCCGCGATCGCTGCGGTCGAACCGTAAGTTTTGCTTAAGTGTTCTACTTCAATCATTTGTCAGAAGTCACGCGATTTTAGGTTTTAGATTTTAGATTTACTTTGCCAACCACAGGCGGGACGCCTGTTCCACGAATTTGAGAGTCCCGCCCGATCGGCGGGTAGATCGAATTTATGGCGAAATTTTTAATTTGATTTTGTCTTCCAGTGTAGTCTGGCAAGAACCAAATCTATCATAAGGGTCGATCGGACTTTGAAGCAAAATGCTAGGTAGTAGGGTGCCAAGCGCGGAAATGATTAGCCGATGTACATCGAATCGCTACCAACTGACGCACCCTACCAGTCGATTCTGTACCTAACCGAACCCTCTACTAGCTGCCTTCGATGTTGTTAGGCGCTGTTTCTAGGTTGATATCGGCATTAAAAACAATCACAAATTGAGCATGGGGGATTAACTGCCGGACGATCCGCAGATAGCCGTCAGCATCGGAATGCCTGAAAAAGTGGGCCACAGTGATTCGCTGCATATTGGGAAGCAGGCGAACAACCAACCACCTGTTAAGGCGCTGTTTGTAGGGCATAATTAAGTTTGTCTCCATTCAGTGTTGGAGCCAAAGCCAGTTCAATGCTTGTCTAGGGCGCGGACTGGCTTTTGACTTTTGTTAGACTTTGTGTCTATCTCTAGGTTGTGACACCAACTACATATAGTCAACTGAATAAATAGAATAAACTGAACTAAGTACGGGACAGATAATGACGCTGGGGCAAAAGCTAAGAGAAAGACGTGAAAGTCTAGGTTTGACTCGAATACAAGTGGCAAGAGCGTGTAATGTGGTGGAATCCACAGTAATCAACTGGGAAACCGACAGACACGTCCCCAAGCTATACCCAGCACAGATGAAAGCCCTGTGCGACTTATTGAAATTCTCGATCGAAGATTTAGTAGTTTAGCTTGGGGAGTTAAGATAAATTAGGTTGGACAATCGCGCTTTTTTGCAGAGAGGGCGATCGCTTTCTATTTGGATTACTGCTGCTGAAATTGAGCCAACAACCAAGCCCCTAGCTGTGCCTGATCTTCAGTGCGACTCCGCCGCAAAGCCTCTTCCAAGAAAGCAATAGTTAATCCCGGCAAAACTTCCGATCGCACAAGCCGCCGACTGCCATTATCAGCAATAATAGCAAAGGCAATAATTTGAGATTTCTGCACGTCCACTACCCAATATTCAGCGACTTTTAACTCTTCGTAAAGCAACCGTTTTTCACCAATATCATCAGCCAAAGTGGAATCAGCAACTTCTATGACCAAATCTGGCGGTGGGGTAACGTCAAGACTTGCGATCGAACTTCCTTGAGGTGCTAATTTAGCTCTTTCTCCAATGTAGTAAGATACGTCTGGCTGACACTCTCTGACTTTCGTTTTCCGGTAACTACAGTTAGTAAGTCCTTTCAGAGAAATACCTTTTATGGTGCAGAATAAGTTAACAGCAAAGCTGATAACTGTATTGTCACTTGCATGGTCTGGCCCTACTGACATAGTTTCAATCCTCATTTGTCCGTTGCGGTAATAGCATTTGGCTTTACTGTAAGCTGGGTCATCTGCCATCGCGATGAATTCTTCCCATGTCGCTACCACCCAGATATCAGTTGGCAATTTAGTCTTTAGTCCACTCATTTTTTTCTCCCAAATATCTCGATCGTATAACACCACTCAATCAAATGCAAACGGGAGCATCCCGCTTTTTAACTCAGCATAACTACCCATTTTAATCTCATTATTTAAATATGCACATCTGAGTCTTAAAATTTGAGGCACGTTTTTTTCGTTCCACTGTGCACCTACAATCTTAATTCTTGCTCCAATCTGTTTAATTAAAGACTCTACAGCTCCAGAACCAATATCAATACCCTGATGCAAGATAATTCTGGTAATTTGGGATTCTTGACTGATGTTTTCTCAGATAATTCTGGAAATTTTTACTTTCTTTAGCTCTCACTCCTACAAATTCGGCTCTAGCTTCTACTGTTGACCCTTGCCACAGTTGGCTCTCGACTCTTCTGAGTCGTTTGAGTGACCCCCCTACTTTATGTAGATTTTCTCTCAAATGATACCAATCTAATACCTCTCTTCTTTGCTCTGTAGTCCCAATTTGATTAAACAGATTCCACACCCCATCATGACCATCTCCCCAAGCAGGTTATCGCTTGAGGTGGCAGTTGGCTATTTACCCATGCTACTAAGTCTGGATTATTTTGGAAGAAGGCTGCTCCTACTTGACTATGTAGCTTAACCGCCTTATAATTCCTCCAAACACTTTGCTCTCCTAATGGAGTTCTCAGTCTGACGTTTCCTCCGTCTATACTCAATGCTTCTACTTGCTCGCTAGCTTGAGCAGAGGAGAATTCGTAACGCTCTAATAGTCGATGTTGTGTACTATGGGGTACATAAATCCCTGTCAACATTTTGAGGTCTCTCTCTGCCTTGGCAAAAGATTCATTTCCCACTAATAATAAACAACATTTTTCCAAATTAGGACTCAGGCGACTTCCCTTCTTTACTCCCAACCTTTGGGCTTGTTTACTCGATAGAGTTATTTCTCCTACACAAATTTTTATGGTTCTTTTTCTACCCGAACCTTTTCCCCCCGCCGATTGAAAAAAAAACCGCTAATTTCTGGTGCTACTGTCTCAATTAAATGTTCCCTCACACTCAGTTCTACGGATTCAAAGCTTTGTAGATTGTCTACTGGGGTATTCTTATAAAGGATCTCTGCTATTTCTTGGAGATTTATTTTGATCTTCTGCTGTTCTTTTGGGGTCATGCTAACTTGGATTTTAGATTATGGTAATTTATCTGCTTTCTATTATGCCATCAGCTTAGCCAGATAATTGTCTAAGTATTTATACTGACAGCTAAAGTGGGATGTTCCCATGCAAATGTCAACTTGTCAACAGAAGTGCCGGCTTGCCAGCTTCGACCGCCAGAACTTCCAGAACTAGCAACGGCGGGCAGGGAACTAAAGGTAATCTGGCTCCAATCTGACAGCAAAACTCTAGATTGTTCTTTTTCCCAAATTTTAGTAGGTAAAGGACTGGCGCTAGCAATTAATGGAAAGCTTAAGAAAGTAATGCAGATGAAAGCAAAAATTAGGCAGAGTGTACTGGCAGCTATTAAGGCAAAGCCTATCTGGCTTGATTTTTTTAACGGCTTGGGACTGTTCATGGAAATCCTCTTGATGTTAACTAAAATCGCGAAAAAGAAAGCTGCTCTATTCTTTCTGAGTTGATGCGTGCAGGACTGCATTTCTTTATATTCGCTTTTTTCTTTAATCAAGCTCTAGTTCCAACTGTGGATTCGGCCGGACTGCTGAATCTGTCCAAGGAGTATCTGCTAAGTTGGACAAATCATAAACATTTTCTTGGTAAGCGTCGTCAAAATTACCTTGACCAACTTCCCTAGGTGATGAGTAACCGACAGTCAAATCGGGTTGCGATTCGTAACCGGAGTTGTTATAGCCGGAATTAGGTTCGAGCGATGAATTGTGCATGGTTTTTCTTAGTTTATGTGGTGAATAGTTTTAACTTAAATCGCATTTAGTTTTTGCAACTTCATCCCTGTGAGCGATTTCGTTCACTAAAAATTACCCCCTCCATTTGGAGGGGGGAGCTGTATGAAAGTTGTTTAGAACGCCAGTTCAGTAAAAGAGGTTGACAAAAAGTATCAAGTATAAGCGCTCGCCTCAATTTAAGCTAGTAATTCAACTTGCCATTCATATTTTGTAGTTTCTCTTTTAACCATTTCTCAAACAGAAGATTTTCCAAATCTTGATGATAAATTTATCAACGTTAGAAACTGTATTAGGCTATAATCTAGTTATCGAGTTAGGTGTTGCAATTGAATCGCCCCATCCAGCTTCTTCGAGTTCGAAATATGCAGGTGGTTGATGCCATCCTGACCTCTGTTACCCAAAAGCATTTAGAAGATGCCGCAACCCTCTGGGAACCAATCCTTAGAGGTAGTGGAGAAGAAGATGAATACTGGGATTGGGTGAGCAAAAGTTATCGTACAAAATTTTTACCGGGAGACGAACTATACGCCATCGAGTGCGATGGCATAACTCAATGTTTAATGACAATTGATATTCTCAAAAAGCGCTGCTATATTGAGTCTCAATTAAGACGTAGATTGGTGTATGTCAGGGCCCTAGCAACGGCTCCTTGGAATCGACCTGCTATCACCAATCCTCCTACTTATAAAGGAGTAGGTGGAACTCTGATAAATTTTGCGATCGCTCGCAGCGAAGAATTAGGATATCAAGGGAGAATAGGCTTGCACGCATTGAGGAGTGCGCTAGTATTTTATAGAAAATTGAGAGTGGGGCTGTTGGACTGCGGCCCAGATCCTGAAGAACCCGACAATCTTAATTACTTTGAAATATTAAGGACAGAAATATGAGTAAATCAATTCCCTCCGAGCCTCAATCCACAATAAACGATACAATCCGCCACCAGCGTTTGATGGAACTGGTAGAAGCTGAAGATGCAGCTAACGGAGAAGTGGGCTGTGGTCGGAATTTAGGAGATCGACCTTCAGTTTATCTAAAAACCTGCGGCATCAATATATCTGATGAGAAGTTAAGAAATTTGTTGAGGGAGTATTTAGGTCATTTATTGATGGAGGTAGATTTTGACTCAATCGTCACCCAAGTGAGTTATTTTATAGAATCGCTAGTAGTGCAAGAAAGCACTCGAACGTCTAATCCACAACCGAAATTAGCGCCCTTTGAATCAGTTGCAGAATACATTCCGGCACGAGAACTCAAACAGTGTATTGAATCGGAATTGGGTGAGTTTTGTTCGTCAAGCGCGATCGAGCAAATTGTTCTGTATACTTGCCAAGTAATTAACAATTGTGTTCTACAACCCCGACATAAGTGGCCCCAACCTATTTGGGTGCTAAGCTCTCTGGAAAAAGTGTATATTGCTCAGGCTTCTAGTTTAGATGCAGCAATTGCCCGAGTGAAAGCACAGTATCCGCAAGAAACCGGAGAATTGCAAGTAATAAAAGTCGGAGGTATTCTTGCGCCCGATCGAGTTATTTCCTTGGACTTAACTGACGATTTTAAATAAAAAAATTGGATAAGAAATATCGTTTTGGTTTTCGATCCAATCCAGGAGCTCATTGAAAGATGGATAAACTCGAACGCTACCGAAGCTTCATCTAAAAACTCCTCGAAGAATACCAGCAGCTAACTTCGGGCAATTCCGATGTCGAATCTGTTTTGCTGTTCGACCCGATTCACGAGCACTAAGTAACCAAACAAAATTAATTACATAAAGACTCTTTACGCTTGTAAGGGTTTGAGCCGAGAATCTGTGTAATTAATTATGTGCAACTACTTATCTTCTCATGAAAATGGGTTGGTATCAAGATAATCGCATCAAAAGCAATGTCATCCACGTTCGCCTGAAAGATGGAAAAATCTGGAGTCAACTACCCAGCATCAAGCGGAGTACCGCCGGAGATGTGGGCTTGTATCTGAACTCCACCGCAATTCCGAGAAC
>NZ_JAUBRP010000050.1:0-33521 GCF_036701935.1 Microcoleus sp. M2_D5
AACTCTACAGCGATTGCAATTACTTTTTTAGTAATGAACCTTTCTACCTGGTTGTACCGGGTTTTTTTGTGTGTTTTGATGTCGAGTAGCCCAAACAACACCTGTTTTGAGATTGAGAATAAGCTTCACTTATATTTGAAACAAATCAATACAGAAAAACTCATCTTAAATGGAGCTAGAGGATATCGATCGCACTTGTTCTTTGCGGGCGATCGATTATTCAGCAAACCCTACGTATTATAAACTGCATTTGTCAGCTAAAATGTGGGCGCGTCAGCTATTGATTTATCGATTATCCAGGAAACAACTGGCTTCTGACGCACCCTACTAAAATCCTTTCACCCTTCCTCGAAGACCGGGATTTGAGAGAGATTCTAAATCAATGCGACAGGTAAGCCGATCGCCCTTGCACGAATAAACTGCCAAAGCAGTGCCTTGACGGTTGCAAACTCGCACGTTGTAACCGTAGTCGCTGGCGACAGTGCCGAAGCGGTTGACAAACTGATAGCGTTCCATATAATCGAGCAAACTCCAAAGTTGGCGGTTGACGATGATAATTACCCAAGTATTGCCGGGATCGACAAACCAGCGATCGAGCAATTTGCCGCCAAACAGTTTTTGAGCTAACCACAGACTCGGTACGCTTTTTTCGGTTTGCGAAAGCGGGGGCGACGGTAAATTAGCAGCGCTGCCAGTCGGGCAGACAGGCTGCTGGGAATATGCCGCAGATTGTCCCCACAGCAAGGCTCCGAGGCACGCAGAACAGGCGATCGGGAACAAAAATAAACTTTTTGTCAAAATGCCGTGCCTGCGGCGGGAAACTTGATTTTTGTGGCGAAAGTTGTGGTAATTCATCATAATTATTAGACAAGATTGCATAAATCATTCATTGATACAGAAACCGCAGATGTAAGGCAGATAAACACGGATAAACGCAGATAATTTTAAATTACTCGTTAGTAGGCTGGAGCCTAGTAACGCAGAACCGCCGACTCTTATTGCTCTTATTGCTCTTATTGCTGCAAAATTGTTAAAATTCCGATCGCCTAAACAATGAAGCAGGCAGAAAAACAGTAAAAGTAGAACCGCAATCTAACTCGCTAGTAACTTCAATATCGCCCCCCATCATCTGACAAAAACGCTGGCTGATAGTCAGTCCCAAACCGGTACCGCCGTACTTGCGGGTAGTTGAATTGTCGGCTTGAGTGAATGGTTGGAACAGTCGCTCTTGCTGCTCTGGTGTCATGCCGATGCCCGTGTCGGTCACTCGGAAAACTAAAAAGTCTGAATCCAAAATTAACATTTGAGGAACTGTGGGCTGATATTTATTTTTTAATTCTTCACTGGTAATTCTTTCGACAGTAAGCACGATCGTCCCATTTGCCGAAAATTTAGCAGCATTGCTGAGCAAATTCAGCATTACCTGCCGCACTTTCATCAAATCGCCGTGCATCGCGCCGATATTGTCAGAATTCAATACTTCCAAAGTATTGCCGTTTTTATCCATTAGCGGTTTGATAGTTGTTACCACCTCCTCGATTAAGCCTCCAACATCGAAGCTTTCGAGGTAAATCTCCATCTTGTCGGCTTCAATTTTGGAAATGTCGAGAATGTCCTCTATCAGCCGCAGCAAGTGTTTGCCAGCAGTGCGAATTTTATCTAAATCCGAGACTACCTCTAAATTGCCTAACTCTTCGGCATCTTCCACCAACATATCGCTGTAGCCGATAATCGCGTTCAGGGGAGTGCGTAACTCGTGGCTCATGTTTGCCAGAAAAGCACTCTTGGCGCGGTTGGCGAGTTCTGCTGCTTCTTTGGCCAACTGCCACGCTTCCTCAGCGTCTTTGCGTTCGGTGATATCCCGCAGTGTCGCCACCACCGCTTCGACGCTGCCGTCAGTCGCACAAACCGGGCCCAGAATGTACTCGTAGTCGCGGGTTCCCCAGCTTGCTGTGGGGACTATTACTTCGCCTTTCACGGGCTCGGCTGTGGCAAATATGCCTTCGCATTCTTGGTGAACCCGCTGCATAATTGTTGGCGACCAGCCTAATTCCTGCCAGGTTTTGCCAATCATTTCTCTGGGATTCATGCCGGCGGCTTGAGCGGCGGTGCGGCTGACGTAAGTGTACCTTCCCGATCGATCTACTAGAAAAATTAGGTCGAGAGAAGCGCCGAGAATCCCGTCAACCGTTCTGGCGTGTCGGGCTACCTGAGCAGTCATTTGTCTGACTGTGATGGCGCCGCGGACTCTGGCTGCGAGTTCAAACCGCAAGAGTTCGTTGGCTTGTTTGAGGAATAGAGTGCGCTGTTCGACTTCTATTTCTAGTTCTGCTTTGGCTTTTTCTAGGGTGAGTTCGACAAGTTTGCGATCGCTCACATCTGTAGAAATTGTACCGACTGCATAAGCTTTGCCTTCGGAGTTGCAGAGGGGAAATTTCAGAGAAATATAAGTGTGCTGGCCGTCGTCTTGAGGGATGATTTCTTCGATGGTTAAGGGCGAGGACGATTCGAGAACTTTCAGGTCGTTTTCTCGCAAGGCTGTTGTTTTGTCTTCGTCGGGAAAGATATCCTCGTCGGTTTTCCCTGTTATTTGCTCTTTGGCGATGTCGAACAAATTGTCAAAATGGCGGTTGGTGAGCAGGTATTTTCCATCAAGGTCTTTGATGTAAATTACTGCTGTTGAGTTGTCTAAAATCGCTTGCAGCAGTGCTTCGCTCTTTCGCAGGGCTTTTTGAGTGTTTTGGCGATCGACTATTTCTGGCTGCAATTCCCAGTTGAGGCGATTTAAGTCTTGCCAAGCTTCCTGGACTAGATTTAAGGCGATCGCGCTTTTTTCTAGTTCTGTATTTACCTGCCGCGACTGGTTTGAGACGGAGTTTGCGGGCAATTCTAGGGGTTGGAAAGTTAGCGGGATGTGGGGATTTGCCCTCGGATCTGCGCCCGCAATTTTTTTATATCGAAAATCGACTGCTAATTGACCATCTAAACTAGATTTTTTAGGGAATAAATCGGGAAATTCGCCGAAATTTAAATTGTCATAAATTATATCAAATGTACGCGATTGCTGCGACAGTTCGGCGCTGGAGTTAAATGCCCAATTCGCCTCTGCTGTTGATAAATCTGAGTTAGCGGGTTTGGCAATCCGGCGGGTGAGGGCAACTCCCAAGGCGAAGGGGACAAGGGCAGTCGCAGACATTGCCAGCAGCCAGTTGTTTGCCCACCAAGTTTCGATCGAGGTTTTGGGGATAAATCGCACTAAAATTGCTGCGGGTTTTCCCGCTAAATTGCCAATGGATTTGGCAGCTACTGCATAAGTTTGACTGCTTGTTTGTACGTTTCCGGCGACTGGTTGGCCTGCGGCGGCGAGTGCAGATTTCAGCAGCGATTTCTCTGCCAGCAAGTCTGGTAACTGTTGGTTTTTTGTAACTGCTGGCGAACTTGCCAAGACAAATTTGCCGTCAGCCAGCGGTGCGTAGATAGCCTGATATCTGCCGCCCTCTAAATTGAGGGTTTCGGTGCTAGCAACTGCCGAAGTTTGGCTGATAATTTTTCCTAACACTAAGGCAGCAATCACTGTCTGATTTTTGGGATCTTTTACGGGAATTGCTGCGTAGTGGAGGAGAACAGGGCGATCGACCTTTCCGGGCGACAAAGATCCGAATTGTTCCTGAACTTCCGATTGGGCAAGGATTTCGGTAGCTGTAATTTGGTTTTTTGTAGCGAATACTCGATCGACTATTTTTTGCAGGTTAAAATTTTTTCCCGAATGGTTGGGGTTGACGCTAACCGCTATCTGCCGATTTTTTCCAACTAAGGCCGCGCTGTCTATTTCCCCTGTTTTGACTTGATTTTCCAGAATTTCCTTGACAGATTTTTCCAAATATGATAATTTTTTACCGCTGTTGTAAGCTAAGGCTGTTTGGGCGATCGTTTTGCTGTCAGAGGAGTTTTGCAAACGGTCGGCGGCGCGATCGAGTTGGAGATTGTAGTTAATTTCACTAAGGCTCAGTTCGTATTTAGCTTGATTTTGCAGTTGATTGCTTCCAACTGCCGATGTTAGCCAAAGTGCTGCAGCCGTTAGTCCGACGGGCAAGATTGTTTGTATAGTCAGCAGTCCGATTAGCTGTTTTCTCGTAACAGATAAGTTGTAGGTACACGGCTTGAAAGCTGCTTTCAATCTTCTTTCGGAAGTCGCAACTTTAGTTTGCTGCAGACAATTTGGCCGGCTGTCGTTTAACTGAGTATGAGCCATAGTAGTAGATGCGGGATCGGTTGTAGATGACAGGCCATCAATTAATCTGGAAGGCAATCAATCAATTTTAGATTTTAGATTTTATATGTTAGACTTCGGCGTGAGCGATCGGTTGAACGATTTTAGATTTTATATCGAGTTCGGTTAATCACTCATCATAAAATTGTTGCCTCTTGCTGCCAACCCAGCCAGAAAATGACAGGGGTATTCTCAAAAAAATCGGTTTCTAGCTGTTAATCAGATTGTATTATTTAGTTATTTTTACATATAATACTGTGAGTTCCTATTGAAAGTGTGTTGGGAGCATTCAAATGAGTGCTTTCACAGAAGTGTTCGCGGTTAGATGTAGGTTTTGCTGTGCAAGATACTAGCATTCCTCAAAAACGCTTTTTACAAAATCGGGATGCTCTCACATACAGTCGTAAAACTACAGTCGTAAAACGAAGTAGTTTATCGATCGACTGTATCGTAAATTCAATTAAACTGAGATGTTGCACCATTCTCAATAAGGTTTTTATGGGCTGGCTCTCCTGCCGAACCCCTACTCCCCACAAGAAATTAATTCCTTGTGGAACAGGCCGTCCAGCCTGTTCTGCAGAATGGTGCAAGAGGTCAGGTTAAACCAAAGTTTAGCGTAATTATTGCAAAACTTAGGAATGACAATTAAATAACTTCCACAAGATTGTGGGATGGGACTGAAAGCCCGTCATGAGTGGACGGGCGGGACGCCCATCCCACAATAACAATTAAAATTGTAAGTTATTTAATTCGCGATCCTTAGATAGGCTCGATCGACCTTTTCCATGCTTTACCTTTTTTTCAATCCCACAACCGCCTGCCTGCTTTGCCGCCGAGTCGCTGGTGAGTATCTTTGAGCAAAGTTGGGATGTCTAACTCTTCGGGACACCGGGGCAAACATTCGCCGCAATCGGTGCAGCGGTTGCCTTTGCTGCCGGGAAACCAGTGTCCGGCATTTTCAAACATGGCGTAGCGGTATTTGCCAAAGTCAGTCATGTCGCACCCGACGGCGAGATTGCGAAGCCGCAATACTTCGGGAATGTTGATGTTTTCCGGGCAAGGCAAACAGGCATAGCACTGGCTGCATTTGTCGGTTTTCAAAGTGTCTGCAATAGCCGATTCTAGCCGATCGAACGCAGCGATTTCGGCGTGGGTGAGGGGAAAGTCGCGATCGCAATATTTCAGGGGTTGCTCTAATTCTCTCGCATTTGCAGCCCCCACACTCAGAGTCCCAATCCTAGTATCGCTGAGTAAAAACCGATAGTTTAACTCTAAGGGCGACAAAGGCGAGCACAATTGTGCGAGAGTTTCCGGGGGCGTGTAGAGTTGCCCTCCTTTATCTGCCGGGGAAATGATGAAAACGCCCATATCTTTGTCTTTTGCGAGTTCAATTGCCGGGGCGTTGCGCTGAAAAAAATAGTAATAATGCAGGTTGACAAATTCAAACAAATCTGTATTGATTGCCGCCAAAATCAGATCCAGAGGCCCGTGAGTCGAAAAGCCGACGTGCCGAACGAGCCCATCGGCCAGGGCTTTGCGTACAGCTTCCATGCAGCCTGTGGGATCTCGCACGATCGCCAAATGTTCCCAAGTATTCAAACCGTGAATTGCCAGACAATCGATATAGTCTAAATTCAGGCGTTTGAGGGATGCGTCGATGCAGCGTTCCATTGCGGCTGCATCCTCGGTTGGGGAAATTTTTGTAGTGACGTGGAGGCGCGATCGATCGACAGACAAACCAGCCGAAAGGGCCGCGCCCAGATATTCCTCGCTGCAACCGTAACCCGCCGCCGTTTCCAGGTGATTGATTCCCTGAGACACTGCCTGTTGTACAGTCTGACAGGCAGTTTCCTCAGAAGCCAAATAGCGCATGGTTCCCAAGGAAAATACAGACAGGTGCAACTCCGTTTTGCCAAACCGTCGATAGCGCATAAAGTTTAGGAAGTTTCGCCCGGGCTAAAGCCGCTTCTCTTGATCAAATCCTCTGGACGGAGGTTTGAGATAAATTCCCGGAAGGCCCGGCGTTCCGCTTCATCAGCATCTCGATCGACCGGTATCGAAGCATCGGCGACGACTTCTTCCATCACCCAGATGGGGCTATTCGTTCGCAGGGCTAGGGCGATCGCGTCGCTAGGTCGGGCATCGATCTCTTTTTTAACTTCTCCCTGACGGACGATCAGCACGGCATAGAACGTGTTATCTTGCAGCGAGTGAATAACTATGCGCTCCAAGGTAAGACTCCATGCCTCTAAGAAATTGACAATCAGATCGTGAGTTAATGGTCGAGGAGGCCTGTGGCCTTCGATCGCGCTAATAATAGCCTTTGCTTGCTCCTGACCGATATAAATAGGCAAAGCCCGTCGCTCAGTAGAGTCTCTCAATAGGACAATAGGACTGCGCGTGGCTGCATCTAAGGCAATTCCAGCGACTTTCATTTCAATCATTCGATCGGCCTCATAGAATTAAGAAACTGTAAGGCAGTAGAGAACTCGGACATAAATATCACCTAAATCCAGTATGACTCGATCTTCGCCTGAATCTGCAACCGATCGGGGACTGTCAATTTTAGATTTTCGATTTTAGATTTTCGATAGACTCCGGGGGAGAGGGGACGGCGAAAGCTCCTGCATCTGGTTTGTGACTGTGGTTTGATGTAAATAGGCGATCGACTAAGGAAAAATACTTATGTTTACAGGACTAATTCAATCTCTCGGAAAGCTGAAGTCGCTAGGCAACGATTATTTCCAAATTTCCTGCACATCAAACAACTCCTACCAGATTTTACAAGATTTAGCCATTGGGGACAGCGTAGCCGTGGATGGAGTCTGTTTGACGGTAGTGGAAGTTCTGCCGCAAGGTTTTGTCGCCGTCGCTTCCCCAGAAACTCTCCGGCGCACTACTCTGGGATCGTTCCCCGATGCTTGGGTGAACCTAGAAACCTCCCTGCGTGCCGGTAGCAAATTGGGGGGACATTTTGTGACGGGGCACGTAGATGCGATCGGCACTTTAGCCACATCAACCCAAACCGCCAACGCTTGGGAGATGCGGTTTACTGCCCCACCAACAGCAAATTCGGGATGGCAGCGTCAAATCGCACCTTACATCGTTTCCAAGGGCAGCATCGCCGTCAACGGCATCAGCTTAACCGTGGCAGATTGCGATGCTGACGGCAATTGGTTTGAAGTAGCTGTCATTCCCCACAGTTTTGGTGAGACAAACCTCAGCTATTTGCAACCAGGAAGTTTAGTAAACTTAGAAGCAGATATTCTGGGCAAATATGTTGCCAAATTTCTCCGCAGCGGCTCAAAATCTCATCCCGAACCTTGGGAAGAATACCCCGCAATCAACAGTTTAGGAACAATTACACCCGAATTCTTAGCAGAACACGGATTTATGTAATCAATGAAACAATAAAAATCCTTGCTCAACGAAGTAGCTGTGGGCCGGGGAGCATCTCTTTATCATTTAGAATATAACTTTTAGTTGTAGTCTATCACCATTCTCTTGCTTTGCACAACTCATTGATACGTCCTATATACCATTGACGTTGAACTGAGAAGGCGGTACAATTTTTATTAGGGGTTTCTTGGCTATCTCTTCCACCGACTGTGTAAGTCCTGACTGCGACGAGTGTAAGGTAGATATGCCAATCTACAAAGAAAAAAAATTTGAAAAACATTGTTAAAAACCAATGCAGCCAGATTCTCAAAAATCTCCCAATTTACCTCTCGTCTCAGTCATTATCCCTGCATACAACGCTGAGCCATTTATTGAAGAAACTCTGAAATCAGTTTTAGCTCAAACTTATCCAGCAATTGAAGTTTTAGTAGTCGATGACGGTTCCCAAGATCGAACCCCTGAAATTGTCGAAAAATTTTGCCAAAAAGATTCTCGCGTCCAGCTTCTGAAACAGCCAAATTCTGGAGTCGCTGTTGCTCGAAACTTAGGAATTCAGAAATCGAGAGGAGAATATATTGCCCCCATTGATGCCGATGATATTTGGTATCCAGAAAACATAGAAAAACAAGTTGAATGTATGTTGGAGGGAGGGGAAGAAGTAGGGGTGGTCTATTCGTGGACAGTGGACTTGGATGAAAAAGGATTGCTAACAGGAGGATTCCGGTCTTTTAGAATTGAAGGTGACGTGTACGCCACCCTAATCTGCCACAACTTTATAGGAAACGCGAGTGCTTCTACGATCCGTCGCAGTTGTTTGGAAAAAGTGGGCGTTTATGACAAGACATTGAAGGAAAGGAATGCTCAAGGTTGTGAAGACTGGGACTTATACCTGCGGATAGCAGAGCTTTATCAATTTCGAGCCGTGCCGGAATTTTCCATTGGCTATCGCAGAATGTATAACACTATGTCTACGAACTATACGACAATGGCGAATTCTCAATCTTTGATGCTGCAAGCGGCCAAGCAACGGCATCCCGAAATTCCCGATTTCCTGCACCGATTATCTACCAGTAATTTTTTGCTTTACTTAGCGAACCAAAGCAGCCGCAACGGCCGCGATCGCACCGCGCTCTTTTGGTTATTCCAAGCTTTAAAAACTGAGTGCATCTCACCCTTATTACGTTCTGGCTTTTACATAGTATTGGGAAAGAGCCTTCTAAACCTATTATCCCAGTCTGGGAAACATCAGGATGCTCTAGATGCACCTGTGAGAGTAGAACATACGCCATCCTCTGAGAACCAACCGATGGGCCGGGAGGTGTTGGTAGAGCTCCGGCGCAAAAAGATCGAATTCATGGTAACGATAGGGAACATTTTTCACCAGTTAATTTCCCTCCTTGTCCAGCGAAATCAACCAAATATTGACACGCTCCCTCAAGTAAAAATTAGCGCCACGCCACCGACAAAGGCAGAGTTGTCTTATGAAAAAAGAAATTCAGGCTATTAGAACTCTGCTACCCCTCCTCAAGCTTTATCCTTGGGCTATCCCGGCAATGATTTCCTTGGGTATGCTTGCTTCCCTTTCCGACGGCTTTGGCATTAGCTTATTCATTCCCTTTTTGCAAACTTTACAGCAAGAACAAGCTCAGGCTATAACTGGCAATTCTTTCATTGATTCTCTGAACCAGATATTCGCTGGTGTCCCTGCTGGCTACCGCGCCTTAATCATTCCATCTTGTATTTTAGTCAGCATCCTCATCAAAAACCTGATTGTCTATAGTAATTCTCTGCTTTTTGCTTGGTTAAATTCGCGAATTAGCAACAGATTGCGCTGCCAAATCTTTAACCAAACTTTAACCGTTAGCTATTCTTTCTTAGAGCGCAGCGAATCGGGAAAAATTATGAATATTTTGGCAACAGAGAGTTGGCAGACTAGCAAAGCTTTGAGTTTGTTTGTTAACTTGATTACGTCTGCTTGTACGATTACTGTCCTGGCGACGCTGTTACTGCTCATCTCTTGGCAACTCACCTTAATTATCAGTATAGCGCTCTTCCTCATCTCACAGCTCATCCAGTTTGTGACGCGGCGAGTCAAACATCTGGCACAGCAAGCGGTAGACGCCAATTCTCAGCTCGCTGTCCGAATGTGGGAGGGATTAGGGGGGATGAAAACCATCCGCTCCTTTGGACGGGAACCTTACGAGCAAGAACGCTTCGATCGCGCTTCCCAGCAGGTGCGAAACACCTTTTTGCAACTCGATATGCTGGGAGGGCTCATCAATCCGCTCTATGAAGTTTTTTCCGCACTCCTCCTGCTAGCAATTTTGGCGATCGCCCTCCTGCAAAACCAGTCAGCTATGCCAACGCTGCTGACTTTTTTATTCATCCTCTACCGCTTGCAACCGCAGGTGCAACAACTAGATATCGCGAGGTTAGGTTTAGTCTCTACCGCCTGTTCTGCTGAAGTGGTAATGTCTTTTTTAGACACTTCGGATAAACCTTACATCCGCTCTGGTACAGTTCCCTTTGACAAGCTGAAGCAGGCGATCTATTTTGAGTCAGTTTCCTTAACTTACAATCCTGAAGATCGGCCGGCCATAGAGGCTGTCTCCGTCGAGTTTAAACGCGGCCAAACGACTGCTTTAGTGGGGCCGTCGGGTGCGGGAAAATCTACGATCATCAGCCTCCTGTGCCGCTTTTACGAGCCAACATCAGGAGGAATTTATGTTGACGACTGCTCATTAAAAGAACTTAATTTAATGGACTGGCGGAAACGAATTGCGATTGTCAGCCAAGATGTCCATATCTTTAGCGGGACGGTGAGGGATAATATCGCCTATGGGCGTTTAGAAGCAACCGAGGCAGAAATTTTTGAGGCGGCAAAACTTGCCAATGCTCACGATTTTATCAGCCAACTGCCGGAAGGGTATGACACGAAAGTGGGCGATCGCGGCGTTCGCCTTTCTGGCGGGCAAAGGCAGCGCATTGCCCTCGCTCGCGCCATTGTCCGCAACCCAGATATTCTAATTCTGGATGAAGCAACGAATGCTCTCGATAGTATTGCCGAAAACTTGATTCAGGATGCCCTCAATACGCTCAGCCAGGATCGTACCGTCATTGTCATTGCTCACCGCTTATCGACGATAGAAAATGCCGATAAAATTATTGTGATGGAAAATGGCAGGGCGATCGAACAAGGCAACCTCCAGTATTTGCTGAAACTCGACGGCCTCTTCGCCAAGCTTTATCACTTGCAACACCGTAACGTACAAAACTAAGTAAAAAACTAAGAGTAAGTTGGTGAATTATTTATGCCTTATCCCATCCTTGACATTGAAGTGACACAGCCCCTCCCAAGCCTGATAATTTCTGACGAGGATACAGGAATTGCCTTAGTTGTGCGGCGCAAAGATAAAGCTGTTGGTTTGATCATGCAGCCTCTTCCTCCCAAGACCGTCCTTTCTCCTGAAGATTTAGCTAAAATCATTGAACGGGAGGTTGGCGTTAAGTTACTTCAGGAATTGATTAGAGAAGAGCTAAATCCTGCCGAAAATGGCGATTCCTTTCCGCCGCTGACAGTAGCAATTTGTACGAAAGATCGGCCGGACAACTTGGCGCGGTGCCTGCAACATTTACTCAAGTTGCAAACACCTATTTCCGGTGAAAAGCTTTACTTTGAAGTGTTAGTAATTGATAATGCACCTTCCGATGAAAGAACGAAGGAATTGGTAGACTCTCTACCAGGAGTTCGCTATGCCCGGGAACCAAAACCCGGTTTAGACTTCGCTCGCAATCGCGCCTTGCAGGAAGCAACGGGCGAACTATTAGCCTTTCTTGACGATGATGTCACGCCCGATCGCCAATGGCTCAAAGGCTTGAGGGAAGCTTGGACAGAAAATCCTGATGCTGGCGGTTTTACAGGGTTAGTGCTGCCTTATGAGTTAGTGACTGAAGCCCAAATTTTATTTGAAAGCAGAGGAGGCTTTCGACGCGGTTTTGAGAAAATCCGCTACGGTCAAATCTTGCCCTATAATCCCTTATACCCCTGTGGGGCTGGCATATTTGGAGCTGGTTGCAATATGGCATTTCGCCGAGATGTTCTACTGAAATTAGGGGGATTTGATGATGCACTCGATACAGGTGCGCCCCTCCCCGGCGGTGGCGATTTAGATATGTTTTATCGAGTTGTTCGCGCTGGCTATCCCCTCGTCTATGAGCCTCGCTATCTGGTGTTTCACCAACACCGCCGGGAATATGAAAAATTGCGCCGCCAGTATTGGACGTGGGGTTTAGGTTTTATGGCTTTTGTCGTAAAATCTTATCAGACCGATCCGAGCCAACGCTCGAAATTGCGCTGGCTTGTAGCCTGGTGGTTTGCCAATCAGTTAAATCAGTTGCAACAAAGTGTCAGAGGATGCCATGTATTGCCTCCGCCCATGATTCTAGCCGAGTTGTGGGGCGGTGTTGTAGGTCTGTTTGGGGAATATCCCCGCTCTTTAAAACTAATTGAAAAAATTAGGCAGCAATTTGCCTAAAATTAGGATAGTTTTTTCAGAGATATGTTTCATATTGAATGCAGGGAAGAATAGTTAAATATGAGTAAGCTTCCGCCGATCGATCTCGTAATTTGTACTTATAACAATGCTCCCCTTTTAGACAAAGCTCTCTCAGCTATTTCCCAACAAATAGTTTCACCAAACCTAGAGTGGAGGGTTTTAGTAGTTGACAATAATTGCACCGATAATACGCAGAAAATTATCGAAAAATATCGAGTTACGGGGCAAATTCCCCAGCTTTCTACAGTATCAGAAACACAGCAAGGATTAACCTATGCCCGCCACTGTGGCGTTAAAAATACAACTGCTGATTGGATTGCTTTTGTAGATGACGATTGCTTCCTGGCAGAAAATTGGGTGGAACAAGCTGTTAGATTTGCAGCAGCTCATCCCGACTGCGGCGCTTTTGGCGGTCGAGTAATTTTAGATTGGGAAACTCTACCAGCCAAATATGTATTGAATTATGGGTACTCCTTCGCACAACAAGAACACGGTACAGAACCCGAAAAAAAATCTTGTTTAGTGGGAGCAGGATTAGTTCTGAATAGAGCAGCCCTCGCTCATACTGGCTGGATAGATAAACCGTTACTTCAAGATCGCATCGGAACTAAGCTCATATCAGGGGGAGATGTGGAAATCGCTTTGCGGATTTACGGAGCAGGATACGACCTGTGGTACACTCCCGACTGTAAGTTAAGACACTTTATTCCGGCTAGGCGTACTTCTCAAAAATACTTGATCGACATTAACTATGGTCTAGGAACCTCTCAAGTTTTGGGCGATTCTCTTCTCTGGTCTGGTTCTTATCGAGATTGGCTGTTTAAATTTATTATCGATGCGGTGAAAGCTTCCCAAAATGTCCTGATTCAATCTTTAACAGCAGCTTTGGGGCGGATGAATCCAGCGGAAGTGGAGATAAATGGGAGTTTTGTCCGTGGTAAGTGGGCCGGAATTAGCCGTGTGGTTCGCATGAGCCCAGAAGAACGCAGCTTGATATTGGGGCGTGCAAAATTAGCTGGCTAAACAGCTCATAAATAATATTTCTTGAGGTAATTTCTGTGAGCAACCCTTGGAAAGTTATCAATGTCGAATTGAGCGAAAATATTCCTGAATTGCCCTTGATTTCCAACTACGCCGGAATATATGTAGTGTTTTGGTGGCATAATATCCCCCTTGGCGAACGGGAGATTTTAGAGGATCAGTTGCCAATCTCGGCTTCACAACTAGCGAATCTAGCTGCGCTGGCGATCGCGCCTGCAGTCGGCAGCCACCTGCTAGAGCAAGGTTTTAAAGCGCCTTTGCCTGAAGTTTACCAAAAAAATCGGGCGTGGCACCAGCCCCCTGAGTTTCATGCCCTGACTGCCTTAGAGCAACCCCTTGACAAGCTGCGGGAACGCTTGAACCAGACTAGCAGCGCATCTGTTTCTGTCGTAATCGGCACTCGAAATCGGCCAGAACAGTTGGCGCGATGTTTGCAATCCCTGCAAAATTTATCCCAACCTGCTCATGAGCTTATCGTGATTGATAATGCTCCGAGTTCAGACGCCACCCGCCAACTGGTGGCTGAGATCCCTGGAGTCAAATATGTATTAGAACCTCGCCCTGGTTTAAGCGTCGCCCGCAATACTGGCATCCGCCACTGTACAGGCGACATTATTGCGTTTACCGATGACGATGTGATCGTTCACCCTGACTGGGTGGCCAGGATTGCACAAAGCTTCCGCGAACCCAAGATCATCGCTGTAACCGGCCTCGTCCTGCCTGCTGAACTCGAAACAGAAGCCCAATTAATATTCCAAAAAGGTGATACTGGCTTTGGTTGGGGATACCGAGCTCTGACTTTTGACGCTGAATTTTTTAAGGATACGAAACACCTAGGGGTTCCCGTTTGGCGCATTGGCGCAGGAGCAAATATGGCTTTTCGGCGTGAAGCTTTTGAGTTACTAGGAGACTTTGACGAACGCTTGGGTGCAGGGGCATCTGGGTGCAGTGAAGATTCAGAGCTATGGTACAGAGTGCTGGCGGAAGGGTGGATTTGCTACTACGATCCGACCCCTGTTGTTTATCACTATCACCGGGGCGATCTCGATAGCTTGAAACATCAGATGTACCAATATATGCGGGGTCACATCGCGGCCCTTTTGATTCAGTTTGGGCGCTACAAGCACTGGGGGAACTTGCTTCGCTTATTCATCATTTTACCTCTTTATTATGTGAAACGATTTTTAATCGGTCTTTTGACCGGATTTAAAGGGATTAATAGAACGCTATTGGTAGAGGTATTAGGTTGCTTTGCGGGAGTCAGCTTTTACCTCAAAAATCGTGTAAAGAAGGATCAATAGTTTTTCCAATTATAGGAAGATTATGGCAACAGTTGTTGAGACCAAGAAATCGGAAATACATAAAGAAAAGCTGGGCAATTTCTTAGCCCGCAACCCTTTCGGTCAGCCCTTGACCCTGGGATTCTTTTACCGAGAAAAGATGCGGGCTATTCACCGCATTTCGCCAGATATGCCCTTTAAAGAAATTTTAGAAGTAGGAGGAGGTCAAGGTGGCTTAACGTCTTTACTTTATCCGCAAGCGCAAATTACTAACATTGACCTCGATCCTAAATATGCAAATGTTCCTTGCAACCGGCAGGAAAAAGTACGCTTCATCTGTGGCGACGCGACCAATTTACCGTTTGAAAATGAGTCATTTGATGCAGTGACGATGTTCGACGTTCTCGAACACATTCCCGACCACCAAAAAGCTGTATCTGAAGCGCTGCGAGTGCTTAAACCCAAGGGTTTTTTATTAGTGAGCAGTCCCAATGAGAACTGGCGCTTTCCCTACTACGGCGTGATGAAACCGCTCTGTCCGCCTGAAGCAGAGGTGATGGCAGAATGGGGTCACGTTCGGCGCGGCTATAGGATCGATGAACTGACAGGATTAATCGGTTTGCCTTACCAGAGTTCTGCTACTTTTATCAATCCCCTGACAGTAGTCTGCCATGATTTTGCTTTCTCTCGCTTGCCTGCCCTCATGCGCCTATTATTCTGTACTGCTCTGAGTCCTGTAACCTGGGTAAGCTATTGGCTGCATAAATCTGAATCATTGGGGACGGAAACTGCATCAGCTTGGCAGAAGCCATAAAATTTATGAATTTCCAACCAGAACCAACGATCGCCCTCCTGCACTGGGGCGATTTAATCGAAGATTTTTTAGATACCATCGGGGTTTCCTTTGAAGCTTTCTGCAACGAAATGACGGGGGGCTGGATGTTTGGCTACATTGAGGCGCTGCAGCGGGCAGGGGTGCGGACAGTGTTATTCTGCATCTCTGGTAGCGTGGCTGAACCCGTGCGCTACACCCACAAAGACACAGGTGCAACAATCTGCACCCTGCCCGCACCTCAACTTTACCAAGCTGTCCGCCGCCAGATGGTTAACCCTCAAGGGTGGACGGTTCAGGATATGTTTGGAGAGGTTCGAGGCCTGGGCCGTCTGATGTTGGCAGGGGTGAAAAGCGTTACTCCTTATCTGGCTACACCGCTGGGGTTGCTGGCGGCAGAACTGCGACGGGAAAACTGCCAAGCGATTCTCTGCCAAGAATACGAGTACCCGCGCTTCGACGCTTGTACTTGGTTGGGGTGGCGGATGGGGCTGCCTGTTTTTGCGGCGTTTCAGGGGGGCGATTTTCAGGTTAGTCCTTGGGAAGGTTTGTCGCGCCCGATCGCCCTCAAAGCGAGCGCGGGTTTAATTATTGCTTCGCAAACCGAGGTACAGCGCGTGCAAAGTCGCTATGGCGTGCCGACAGCCAAGATTGCCCGCATTTTTAACCCGCTGGATTTGGAACTGTGGCAGCCGATGGATCGCGCTGAAGCTAGGCAACTGCTGGGTTTTCCCGGTGACGCTGAAATTGTCGCCTGTCACGGGCGGATTGACATCCGCCGCAAGGGGTTAGATATTTTGCTGGAAGCTTGGGAAGGGATATGCCGCGATCGCCCCAACCGAGATTTGCGGCTGTTGCTGGTGGGGACTGGTAGCGACGCGGAGGAGTTGAGCCAGCGAATCGCTCAGATGCAGCTTTCGGGCATTGTTTGGGTGAATGAATATGTGCGCGATCGCGCTTTGATGCGACAGTACCTCTCGGCTGCTGACGTTTATACTTTGCCTTCTCGGCATGAGGGGTTTCCGGTGGCACCGCTGGAGGCGATGGCTTGCGGGTTGCCCGTTGTGGCTGCTGACGCGCCTGGAGTGCCTGATATTTTCGAGGGGGGCGAAGCTGACGGCGGGATCGTTGTGCCCCGTGAGGATGCAACCGCTTTGGCAGGGGGGATCTGTCGGGTTTTAGACGATCGGGCGTGGGGGCGGGAATTGGGCAAGCGCGCTCGCATTCGGGTGGAAACTCATTTTTCTCTGGAGGCGATCGGTGTGCAACTGCGACAGTTTTTGTGCGATCGCTCTTTAGCGCACATTCGGCATATCTGACTGGCAGCACTGGGAATGCTTGAAAAATCCCATCCCTAAAAATTTATCTCCGTCTAATTCTTCTGCTTTTCTTATCATTTTTTTTGCCAATTATCGGAGACATAATAAATTTAAATTGACGAATTTTTTTAATACAGCATATTCCATGTATATGTTGTACACAATGGAAGCTATCGCCTGCTGTTTGGTGCGTCGCTACCCGTCAATCTGCAAGTTTTATCAAATATGAAGGAGCGACGCACCAAACAGATTAACACCACATAATATAGCTTTATAGTGTACTTCATGAACGTGGAATATGCTGTATATTCATTCTTTCAACTAAGGAATGAGAATTAAATAACTTCCACAATTTTGTGGAATGGGCGTCCCGCCCGTCCAAAAAGGATGGGCGTCCCGCCCGTCCCACAATAACAATTAAAATTGTAAGTTATTTAATTCGCAATCCTAAGCAATTTATTCTGGCAGGGTGACATAGATGTCTAGGAACTAGAACGAATCAGGGTTTCTCCCTGTATACGCTGTCGGTAAAAGCTAATTTTATTACGAGATAACTTCATTAATTATTGCACAGGTTCAGAATATTGTTCCTGATAATTTACCCACTGCCATCCATCTCTACGAACGCCAAATGTACTCGGTATTCGGAATTTTTGGATCGGTTATTTACGGCGAGACACATATCTTTCCCCCTGCATTTTCTGAATATTAGTGCCTTCAAATCCAGCATTTTGAGAACTGAAAAATTCCGCGCGATCGCCCATAGCACTATAGTAGCTGTAAAGGTAATCGATCTGTTGGTGGCTGCCAGTCGAATAGATGTTATTCGGCAGCGCGCTTACCGCTATACCTCCGATTAAGCAGTGTGGTGTTTCCACAAATCTATTTTCCAGATTTTGCAGCCCTGCCGCCACTAAACCGTATTGAATTATAACTGCTATATTTTAATTTTTCAAACGATACAACACCGACTCAGTATTAAAATTTTTTCCGAAAACTGGTTGCAGCGGGCCCTCGGCACTTGTCAGCCAAGATAGAGCTTTTCTGGTAGCTGTGTTTGTCCCTGTCACGGGCCCGAATCCTACAGTCCTAATTTTATTTTGCCGCAGATTGTCAATCCATTCCGAAAGTCGATCGGCTCTAAACGGCACATATAAGACTTGTCTGTCCATATTTCTCCCGTAAAACAGGTAGCTGCGCGAACTTAAAAAGAAGCCTATTCTTTCATCGGGTACTGTATTTTTATCAATATATTCGTAAATACCACGATACAGTTCTGTGCGTGCAAAATCTCGCTTTTCCCTCCAATTACCAATTACTATCAATCCGATAAAGACACCAATTATCACTATGTAAATCGATTTTTTGCGGGTGGGAAATAGATGATTCAGCCATCCTAAGCCAGGATTGATTTTCCACAATATCGCAGCCAGCGTCACTGACACCAGATAAAATATTGGGTATCTTAATATATCTGGCAAACTGGGGCCTAATATTTTCCCGATAGTATTAATAGCTTCTATTGGGTTAGACTTAAAATTGTCAATCAATAAGCTCCCCCAAACAATACTATCTCCGGTGAAAGAAGAATTTTTAATATAATCAAAAATTGTGTTGCTAGTAATTCCTAACAAACCACTAACCAAAACCACTATCAGAACAACTAGATTTGGAGTTTTCAATATAGTTGCTGTAGCTGCTGCGGCGATGCCCAGCAAGCTTAAAAAGGGAAAGCCGTATCTGAGGTTAAAACCCAGTAAAGGGCTGAGTTTACCGATCGAATCTCCCGCCGTACCGGAGGTGTAAGGTGTAATTAGATACAGAATTCCTGTGCTGGCGAGAAGTATAATTAAAATAATATTATTTTGATTAATTATTCTAGTTTTACCCTGGATAAAAGCCAGAGGTGCTGCCAATACCTGAAGCGCGATCGCCATAAAGGGCAGTTGCAATCTAATGATAATTTGTAAGCCGACAGTTTGCCAGTGGGAAACATTGCTGGGATTAAATTGAGCTGCTAAAGTGCTTTGCCAAATCTTTAGAAGTGGCGAAGCGGGCTGCTGCTGTACCGGAGGTGCTAGCCCAGGTTTGGGAGACGGTAAGGAAACAGGATCTAAGGGAATTTTAATCTCACCGACTTCGCCGACAGGATAATTGATTTGCAGCAAGTTTCTCGCATACCAAAAACATCCTAAAAGCAAGCAACAAGCTAAGCCGCCAAGTAACACTGGTTTGAGAAAGTGGCGAATTCTCAAATGAGCTGGTGTAGATTTTTTATTAACCGCGAATCTTTTAATTTCTAATATTGCTAATCCTCCTAAAAGTGAGGCGGCATAGATTATTCCAGTGATTTTTATTCCGGCGAGCATTCCTGCGGTTGCCAAAAATAGCGAGAGTTCCGATTGCGATCGGCCGCTATGATAGGATAAACCTAGATACAAGCCGACTGTAAATATTGCAGCTAGCGGTAAATCGGGCTGAATGGTGTTAACTTGGTTGAGCATCATCGGTACTGTCAATACTAAAGATGCTGCTGCCATACCGTGAATTCGGGTTGCTCCAAATTTTATGCTTAATAGATAGACGGCAATTCCCTCAAGTACCCACGCAATTACCAGGGGGAAAGCTGCTAGAAAATCTTCTCCGAAGGGAAGCACACACAAAGCAGATAAAACGTGCCAATTGTAGGGATATACTCGTGCTTGCTCTTGTTCAAAAATCCAATTTCCGGTGGCATCTAATAATGTAAATGAATGGGTTTGATACCATCGGGCGATCGCAGGCAGGTGAAACCACAATGAATCATAATTGGTTATGGGTTTGGTTGCGATAGTTTCCAACAGCACAAATCCAGCCAAAGCGGTGGCAACAATAATTAGTGATTCTGAGAGAGTCCGAGGTTGATTGAGTTGGGGAATCTGCCACTCGGAGAAGGTAAAAGTTTTGTGGTTTTTGGTATAAATCAGGATGAAGCCGATCGCACAAATCAGAATTTCTGCTATAATCGCCGCAGCAATATTTAGTCGATCGGCACTTCCTAAAATCAAGCCGATACAAACTTGTGCAATGCTCCATCCTGTCAGGAACACGAGGAGAAAATGGGGAAATGAATAGTTATTGTTTTCTGTCTCATTCTCAAAGGCAAGAGACAAGCTTAAGGGAATCGGCCCGACTACAATAATCAGAAATAAAATTAATTCCCACAAATGCTGCGCTATTAGCATAAGCTGTAAGTTACCATTTTTTATTAGTTTTTCCTCGTTACCCGACAGAGCCTGGTAACTGGTAACGAGGAAAAGCAACGAGTTCGTGTGCTGGTTGCACAAAACATTAATTTTCTTGTGGAGTGCGCTTTTCGACCGTTCCACAAGAAAATTAATTTAGCCAATCCCGAATTTTTACCTGTTAGCTTGCTTCTGAATTTTGGGTTTGACGGCTTCGGCATCTTTGGGCTTAGAAGTGTCCGCTTTTAACAGTTCCGGGAATGGGGGCTGGAGGTTGTGAACTTCGATGTCCATTCCCAGCGGCAGAGGTGGCAACTGGGGCAGATCGCTTTCCAAATCCTTGAGTGAGTTAGCGGTTTGTATTTCAACCATTTTCGGCATTTGCGGTACTTTGGCGGTTTCCAAACTGCCGATCATTTTTGCCAGAGCGAATTCTAGCTGAGAGCCCGGGTCGATCGCCACCCAACCCTGATCGGTCATTTGCCGAACCTCGAAGTGAAGGTGAGGCCCTGTAGACATTCCCGTACTGCCGACGCGGCCGATCGTCTCTCCCTGTTTCACGAACTCTCCCGGTTTCACAAACAGTTCCGAAAGGTGGGCGTAGAGAGTTTCCTGAGACTTTTTGTTGTGGTTGAGAACCACCGTCAAACCGTAACCGCCCAACCAATCTGCGATCGCCACTTGACCCGCATAGGCTGCCAGTACGGGCGTTCCCATCGGAGCCCCCAAGTCAGTTCCGGTGTGAAACTTGCCGTAGCCCAGAACTGGATGAGTCCGCCACCCAAACGGCGAAGTAATTGCCGAAGCAATAGATAGCGGAAACAGCAAGCTGGTGTTGCCATTTCCGGGCACGCCTGGGGGACGCGGCGTGAGATTGTAGTAAGCAAAACCGGTATTGCTGCCGCTGCTGACACTAATCGCACCGACTTGAACCGGCCCGATTCCCATGCTGGGCGCTGGAGCGCCGCCACCGTAAGATGCAGATCCGGCATAATACCCAGCGTCTGCGGAGTATCCAGTGTCTGCGGAGTAGCCGATGTTAGCCGAGTAGCCGATGTCTGCGGAGTATCCAGCGTCTGCGGAGTATCCAGCGTTAGGCGAGTAGCGCGGGGGTACGTAAGCAGATTCCGGTGGGTTTGAATCCCTCCAAACCTGGCTGCCTATTTGTTGAACGGCTTGACCGAGTTTACTGACAGGATTTCCGCTACTATTTCCGGCAACAGTTCCCCGAACATCGCTCGGAAGGCTTTCTGGCAGATTTCGAGGAGGAGGGGCTGCAATATAAGCGTCGTCTGCGAGCGGAGGTTCCTCTCTGTAGTTGGGTTCTCCGGCATCTGCCGTCACCGGCTCGGAAACAGGAGGAGGCGCGCACAAACCGCCTTCTCCTTCGCACCCGGTCGATCGCTCTGCAAACTCTATTCTCGTTGGCGCTTCGTACTCTTGGTACTCTTCGTACTCGGTGGTAGCGCCAATGCTGTAGTCTGTTTGGTCGATTTCAGCGTGGGCTGGGTTAACTGGCGCTTCAAAAGGCGGCTCCTGGGCCGTCGCTTCTGGTAGGGGAATCAGCGCTGGCTCCGGCAGATAATATTGGGTAGGAGGTGGTTCGCTGGCGTACTCAGGCTCCCAGGCAGGTTCTGGATCGAAAGGCTCGGACGGTGGAACTTCTGCCTGCGGTTCAGAGTATTGTTCTGGTTCCACTTGGCTGTATGCGGGTTCCGGGGGCGGGAGAGGAGCTTCAAATAATGGCTGGAGGTCTGCTGCGCCGGGGACGGCTTGTTCTGCTGGCGGAGTTTCGGCTTGGGCCCAAACTAAGCCTTTGCTGAGCAGTCCCAGACTGGCAAGACAACCCAGTCCCACCAGCAGTGAGCGATCGGACAAAAGGCGCGATCGAGTCCGGGCGCCTGTAGGGTTCTTTTTTTGCTGTTTGGTTTTCAAATGGGCTGTTATTTGCTTGTCTGGAACTGGTTTCACGATTTTTTTTCCCAACTCAACAGGGGGCACAAGGATCTCGAAGTCAGGATCGAATGTATGGCAATCCTTGTCTTTATATACAGGCTTAACTGATTTTACCGGGCTTGAGGCAATTTTTTTTGCACATAGAACAAGCTCGAATGCCTTACGCATTCACTCGCGATCGATATCCTGTTTTTTTGATCCCGATGGCACTTGTCTAGAAGTCTGTGACGGCCACAATGATGATAGCGCTTTGGTGTTCGTATATGCTAATTAGTTGCCTATATTTATCGGGTTATGCAAAATTTCGGCGCAGTCGGTCGTCTTGAGATATTGCACCATTCTCAATAATCTTTTCAGTGCGGGCTCTCCTGCCCAACCCCTACTCCCCACAAGAAAATGCACTTGTTGTGGAACAGGCCGTCCAGCCTGTTAAGCGCGAATGGTGCTCTTCGGTGAGTCGTCCTAAAACCGCCGACTCATCGCGATTTTTTTCTTAAAGCTGCCGCTGCCTTTAAACTACGCGGACAAAATTTTTGATTGTTTAGAATACAAGCTAAATGATGCGCTTGAGTAAGGATAGGTTTCATGACTGTAGCTGGCGATCGCTTGACAAATTTTCCTGACTCTGAGTGCGTCGGAGAGCCTGACGGTATCAGTTGGGACTGGCAGAGTTCTGAAGGCTTGCCATATCTGACTTGCAGCTTGCTTTCTCGCTGGTCTCACGGCTTTTTTACGCGCGATTTCTCGCCCCAGGGGCCGATCGATCTGACGGAGGTTCTCGAACCTGGAGCTAGGGTTTACCGACTCCAACAGGTACACGGCAATGCGGTACTCAAAACCACTGAGTTGTCCCCGGTTGTGGCTCCGGGCCCGGAAACCGCTGCCTCAAGCTATGCTGAGGCTGATGGCTTGGTGGCAGCTAGAGAATTGGAGGCGGTGTGGGTTTGCTCGGCTGACTGTGTGCCGGTGCTGATTGCTGACGATCGCACGGGACTGGTTGCGGCAGTTCACGCGGGTTGGCGCGGGACTGCTGCTAAGATATTACCAGAGGCGATCGCTCAACTTGTGGCACAAGGCAGTCAACTAGAAAATCTGAAGATTGCTATGGGGCCGGCGATCGCTGGAGAGGTTTACCAGGTATCTGTGGAAGTAGCAGCGAAACTGGGAGCCACCATTGCTCCTTTGAGTGCCGTTAGTGCGACAGCAGACGGCATCTGCGAGTTTTTGCATCAACTCCCCGAATCGCCTGTCTTGCCCGATCCAGCACCGGGAAAAGTACGCTTGGATGTTCGCCTCTGCAATGCTCTGCAATTGCAGCAGTTGGGAATCGATCTTTCTCAAGTGGCGATCGCTCCTTTCTGTACTTATTCTGACTCGGCTCGCTTTTTTTCCTACCGCCGCGATCGACTTAAAAAAGTCCAGTGGTCGGGAATTGTGAGCGCCGGCGGGACAAGTTCCTTCTGAGGGCATTTGGCAGAAGGTAAAATTTTAGACGGCCAAGATAAAAATAACAATCTTTGGATTCATTATTTTTTATTTACGAATGCCAAATGCCTTCTAGTTTCTATTTTCGTAAGGTTTGCTGGTTCCTGTTTTAAAGCACTAAAAACTAGCAGCAAAACTTTTGGGAAAGCGGCAGAGCTCCCGCCCCGCTTTCCTCTCTTGTTAAGATTGCTCTATAACGAGAGTCTTCAGCGGGTTATTACAATGAGTGAGCCAACTCCCTATCAACTTCTTGAAGTCGATGAAGATGCTTCCTTTGATGAAGTGCAAGAGGCCCGCACGCGCCTAGGCGAGCAGTACAGCGGTGACAAGAAACGTTTGGAATCGATCGAAGCCGCTTACGATGCGATCCTCATGGATCGCCTGCGGCAGCGACAGGAAGGGAAAATTAAAGTACCCGAACGCATCCGCTTTCCCGAACGGCTGACTCCCCCACCCCCAAGCTTTACTCCGTCTCCTCCGAGTGGCAGCCCAGCTTGGTTGCAGCGGCTAATCGATACTCCTAGTCGATCGGACATTTTGTGGCCGGCTGGGGTGTATGTGGGGTTAGGCGGACTGAGTATTTATCCGGCGGCTAATGATGGTTTACTGCAGTTGACTCTGGCTCTTGGGGTCGGCTCTTGTCTTTATTTTATTAATCGCAAGGAACAAAAATTTGGTCGGGCCGTGCTGCTGACTGTGGCTGGCTTGGTTGTAGGCTTGTTGCTGGGAGGCTTTTTGGGTTCTTTGGTCAGTCCGGCATTTATAACAACAGAGAAATTTATCGCTTTGTTTACGTTTTTAATTCTGTGGCTGGTCAGCGGTTTTCTGCGATAGTCAGCAGTCATTAGTCAGCAGTTATTAGTCAGCAGTTATTAGTCAGCAGCCAACCACTAATAACTGTGAAATCAAGACCTCCGACAAATAACATCAGCTAATAACTAATGACTAATGACTAATGACTAATTTTTGTGACCTAAAATAATCTCAACTGCTTCGCTCAAATTGTTGGCAATTAACTCCGGTTGGTGCATTTCTAGTTGGGTGCGATCGCGAATTCCGCACAAAACACCAATTACCTTGACACCGTGCGTTTTTGCTGCTACAATATCTGCCTCCGTATCGCCAACCATCCAAGTGTCAGAAGCCGGCGGGAGTTCGGCGAGAGCTTTTGCCATCAACAGGGGCTTATCTTTGACATCCCCGGTTTTAACGTAATCGTTGGGGAGGCAATAGCGGCGGTTTTCTGGGAAAAATTGCCCTAAATTGCAGCGGTTGAAGGCTTCATCGAGTTCCCTAACGCGGCGCATGGTCATCACCGCTAAGTCTACTCCAGCGCGCTGCACCTTTTCGAGAGTTTCCACAGCGCCGGGAGCTGGTCGATCGTAAATCATGTAGGGTAGGGTGTGGACGGTTTGACGGCGTTTTTGGGCAAAATCGCGGGCTTGATCTGCGTCTAATCCTGAGAGAATGGCGATTTCGGTTTCGGGAACCCGCGCGCGCTTCATGTCCCAAAACTCTGCCTTGGGGAGTTCGCGCACTGCTTGACCCTCACGTTGAGTCTCGGCGAGACACTTCTGGTAAACTCGGTAGTAGCGATCGGACACGTCCATAATCGGGCCGTCAAAGTCGGTAATAAGTCTCAGCATTTAGCAGAGTATTTTTAAGCTTTGTATACAAATCCTTCGATACTATATCATTTAAAGGTAACACTTTCTTTACAAAAATTGACACAAATACCCAGGGGAGGTAAGGTCTATAGGAATGGTGCTAATTAAAGCAAACATTTGAATTAAACTGTGCTGTTCCTCAACTCGAGCGGTTGTCAGCCATATCGGGGAATTTAAAATTAAAATGTGCCGGAAAAATAGTGTAAACCGCTACATATTGTTCATAAATTTCTACCTCAATTGAGGCGGATTTTGACGACCGTTTTTCAAAAAAAAGTGGGTCAAATTAATATTTTGCCTCATTTTTAAAATAGGCAAAAAACTGCTGGGAGACTCCAAAGTGTACTGGTTGCATAAATTAGCCAGCGGTAACGGGTGATGACATCTGCCAGTATAAAAATTTCCATGATAAATCGCAGCCAAACAACAACTAACTTTACCGGCTAACCTTGGAGAGTGATGCTCTACAATAACCAAATACTTCCAACATTAACTGTAGAGAGCAGCGCCAGAAGTATGAATATTCTTCTTTATAAGCTGTTATCCTTACGCAGGATTGAATACCTCGCAGTCGATCGGGAACTTAAGATTAAAGAAATATCTTTAAAAGTGCAAGATTTTGCCTACATTCATGAGGAAGCAGCCGAAGGAAAAGACGTGCGCGATAGTTTTCCTGAACTGATCGGAATTGAAGGAATCCTTGAAGGCATTATTGAAGAACGAGAGCAAGACTTTCAGTTAAAATCAATTAACCGAGTTCTCAAAGACGGCTCTTATTTGTATCTAAATTTGTACATATTTGGTTATAAGGCACAAGCCAATGCTGACAGATTGATTATTTTATGCGAAGATGTGACAGATAGCATTGCAGCTCAGCAAAGCATGGTTCAGGCTGCCAACGAAAACAGTATTAAAGCCGATTACTTAGCTGCGACTGGCGATTATATTGACAAAATTATTAATTCCCTAGGTGATGTTTTGTTCGTAACTGGAACATCGGGCAAAATCAAAAAAGTGAATCAAGCTGCACAGAAATTATTTGGATATACCGAATCGGAATTAATCGGTCAATCCATATCGATAATTACGGCAGAGGAGGAATTGTTACGCAAAGTTAGCCAGCTACCTCCTGCACTTAAAAGCGAATATTGGCCTCAAGTAAAAGTAGCTTGCCAAACGAAAATAGGTTTAAAGTTGATTGTCGCGTTTTCATGCTCTACTTTCGAGACAAGCATAGGAAGCAAGGATACAGAGAGCGGGGTTATACAAGATTTTGTTTATATCGGCAAAGACATTACCAAGCAACAACGCATAAAAAAGTGTCAAGAAGCACAGTATGCTGTTACTCATATCCTGTCAGAATCGAGTTCTCTAGATAGCGCAACTCCGAGAATATTGCAAGCTATTTGCCAAAGTTTTGGGTGGGATATTGGCGAACTGTGGACGCCAGCAGAGGGGGAGAAAGAAACTAGATTGGGTGCGAAAATAAAATCTGAAAAACAGTCGCTTTGGTGTCTGCCACTTTGCTGTCCGATCGAGGAAACTCCTTGTTGGCGGCGGGTGGCAGTTTGGCAGCCAGGGGAAGAAGTTAGCGAGTTTGCCGAAAACGACCCGCAGATTACTTTGGCGGCGGGTGAGGGTTTGCCCGGATCGGTTTCCAGAAGCGGTTCTACGCATTGGATTACTGATATTGTGGCCGATCGCAATTTCGTGCGATCGCGCTTGGCCCAGGAAGCGGGACTGCGATCGGGATTCGGTTTCCCCATTCACGCTAAAGGCCAAGTTGTAGGAGTAATGACTTTTTTTTGCCGGGAAGAACTGCAACCGGATCAAGATTTACTTCAGATAATAGCTGTGGTAAGTTCTCAGTTAGGAGAATTTGTCAAGCGCAAATATGCGGAGAAAGAACTGCAAGAAGCTGAAGCTTCAATCCGATTTTTGTACGAACAAGAAAAACGGCAAAGTGAAGAATTAGCTCGGCAAAATTTAGCTTTAGAACAAGCAAAATTAGAATTAGAAGCAGCCAACATGGAATTGCAGCGGCTCGCTTCTGTGGACGGATTGACTCAAATTCCCAACCGCCGCTGTTTTGACACAAAATTGGAGTTAGAATGGCAGTTGATGGAGCGAGAAAAAGAGTCGCTGTCTTTAATTTTGTGCGATATCGATTTTTTCAAACTTTACAACGATTGTTACGGGCATCAAGGAGGCGACGAATGTTTAAAACAAGTAGCCCAGATTTTAGGTAGCAACGCTCAGCGCGCAGGAGATTTAGCCGCCCGCTACGGAGGCGAAGAATTTGCGGTAATTTTGTCGCGAACTGATGTGCAAGGAGCAAAGCAGGTAGCTGAAGCAATTCGCAGGGATTTGAAAGCAGCGGCAATTGTTCATGCTGCTTCCAAGGTAAGTGAGTTTATAACTCTCAGTATGGGAATCGCTACTACTGTACCTGCTGCTGGTTTATCGATCGAGGAGTTAATTGGACAGGCCGATAGAGCCCTGTATCGAGCTAAACTAGAAGGGCGCGATCGTATAGTTGCCCTCGACTTAACAATAGAATTTCAGGGCCCGAAAGGAGTATTTTCTGATGATTGTGAGAGAAGCTAAAATCGCTGACGCACCTGCAATCGCACGGGTGAATCTAGATACTTGGCGGACAGCTTACCGGGAAATTATACCAGCAGATTACCTCGCACAGTTATCCTATGAAAAGCGAGAAAGCAATTGGCAAGAAATCCTGGCTAACGTCAAAAATACTGGCGTTTTTGTCTGCGTTGCTGAGAATGAATCGGGAGAAATTGTGGGTTTTGCTGCGGGTGGTGGCGAGCGCACCGGCAAATATGTATATAAAGGAGAATTATTTGCTATCTATATTTTGGAGGAATATCAGCGTCAAGGAATCGGACGGCAACTCGTCAGAACAGTTGCCACAAAATTGGCAGAATTAAGTTTTAACTCGATGCTAGTTTGGGTACTAGGAGACAATTCAGCCTATAGGTTTTATGAATTCTTAGGAGGTGAAAAAGTAGACGAACAGCAAACAAGTAGAGCAGGAGTTGCACTCAAAGAAATTGCCTACGGTTGGAAAGATATCGCAGTGCTGATTAACACGCCTTTATGACCTCAAAAGTGGAAGTTTTATCAATCATCTATCAAACTTCCCCTCTTCATTTGTTCGCGTTCAATGGCCTCAAACAAAGCTCGAAAATTCCCCGCCCCAAAACCTCCAGCTTGCACCTGTTTGCCGTTAACTAAACTAACTCGGCGCTCAATAATCTCGAAAAAGAAAGTCGGTTCGGCAAAAATTGGCTGGGTAAAGATTTGCAGCAGCATCGCTGCGGGAGTATCTTCTTGCCAATCTGCCAAAACTTCAGAAGCTGCAATTGCTTGCCAATCTGCGGGCAAATAGTTTTGCCGCTGCTGCAATTCGGAGTAGTATGTTGGAGGAACTGGCAGAAAAGGCAAACCGCACGATCGCAAATCGGCAACAACCCCCACAATATTATTAGTTTGCAAAGCCATGTGCTGAATTCCCGGCCCTCGATTTGCGCTCAAAAACTCTTGAATTTGAGAATTAGCTGATGCCGGTTCATTAATCGGGAATTGCACCCCACCTTCAGCGTGCACCATAACTTGGCTCCGCAAAGCCGATTTCTCAGTCTGAATGTCAAAATTTTGCTGCAGTTGAAAACCTAATATTTTTTGATACCAACTAACAGCACTTGACAAATCCCCAGATTCAACATTTAACACTACGTGGTCAATCCGGGTAAACAACGGCAGCTTATCCGAAGCCGATAGCAGTGAATGGCTGCCAATTCGCTCCACCAGCGTATGGCTTAAATCTCCCCAGCCCGCGATTTTTGCCCGCTTAAAATAGCCTGCTGCGTTTAGGTCTTCTTGAATCGGTTCCAGGATTTTAGCGCCTTTTGCAGCCGCTCTAGCTACCGCTAATTCGATATTTTTTACCCGAAAACCCACATCGGCAATCCCTGGAGGATGAAACTTCAACCAACTAGCAGCGGGACTAGCGGAAGTTAGGGGCGAAGATAAAACAAAACATACATTGCCGCTGCTGACAACTTCAGTGTGAGTGTGGCTGTTGGCATAGCCTGCTATGGATTGAAAGCCTAACTGGCTGACAAACCAGTCGCAGGATACTTTAGCGTTTTCAACGTAAAATTGAATGCGATCGAACTCCATAATCAATAATTGAAAATGGAAACTGAAAAATAGAAAATCTGCCGATTTTCAAGGCGAAACTGCAAGGTAGGGACTGAGGAATGGATATTTTTCATGTGTTTTTTGTGCGCGCGTTTGATAATAACATAAAAATTGAATACCCTCACTCCCCCTGAAGGCAGAAATAGGTCGGCAATTAAAAGAAACTCGGTGTCTGCGATAACTTGGATTTGGCTGCGAGGTCTTCGTCAAGCGGTAAGGTGTGCCGAGGTGCACCCTACATAAGGAGTGTCAATTAAATAATTTCCCTTTTTTATTGTGGGATGGGCGTCCCGCCCGTCCACTCATGACGGGCGGGACGCCCATCCCACAGCAGTCATCAAGAGTGTAAGCTATTTAATTCTCATTCCTAAACAGGTTGCGCGCAACTTCTCAAACTTAAAGATGTCATAATTATTCGGGCTTTGGGCTTCCGCTGCCGCATCGCGAATGCCTTCAAATAATTCCTCAATCGCTAAAAGAACAAATGACTTTCCGGCTGAATATTAATCTCCATCGGCACAGCTTGCGGGTCAGCCGAAAGAGCAAACATAATCGCATTTGCAGCAGTTTCGGTAGTCAGCATTTTTGACCTATCTACCTTCAAACTCACATTATCCCAAAACGGAGAATCCACCCCGCCAAAATAGAATAGCGTAAACTTAATACCGTAGCGTCGCAGCTCATCTGCCATGCACTTGCTGAAACCAACTACCCCAAACTTTGAAGCGCAATAAGCGGTTCCCATCGCCATCGAATGCTTGCCCAAAATCCCGATGACATTGCAAATGTGGCCGGATTTGCGCTCTTTCATCACATTCGCCGCTGCTTGAGACGTGTAAAAACTGCCTTTCAAGTTCAAGTCAAGCATTGCATCTAAATCAGCGGGTTCTAACTTGTTCCACTGCTTGAGAATTCCGGCACCGGCGGCGTTTATGAGGGCATCAATTTGTCCGAAATGTTCCACAGCTTTGTGCATCAGCGTCTCGACTTGGGGTAAATCGGTGATATCTGTGGGCACGCACAGTACCTCTGTTGCGGAAAGTTCGCTAGCTAAAGCGTCTAATTTACTGCTGTCTCTGGCGGCGAGCACTAGCCTCGCACCCGCATCAGCGAGTTTGCGGGCTACTGCTGAACCGATGCCGCCAGTCGCACCCACCACAACCACAACTTTGTCGTGCATATCCCTTTACATTTCTTTACGTCCAGATCGTATGATAACTCAAGTTGCTTGTAATGGGGATGTTGATATAGCAATCCTTGCAGGAGTCGTAAATTTTTGACCCCACCCCAACCCTCCCCTTATCAAGGGGAGGGAGTAAGAAATTCACAAATTATTTAGGATGGCTATATATTTTAATTTTTAATTAATTGAGGGAAACTTGCCAGCCTTTTTCGGCTTTTTTTAGCTGGAGAGAAGCGCAGGATTGCAAAAATTTAGTAAATTTTTTACCCAAATTAAATTCTTTAATTATTTGGGTAATTTGTTTGCCGTATTGTCGGTGAAATTCGCTGCCAACATTGGATAGAAATACAGAATTTTCAGGAGAGTTGTCTGTTAAGTCGCCAACGATTTTGACAAGAGCTTTTTCCAAGTCTTCTAGAGAATTAATATCTGTCAAGCTGGCAGGTGCTGCCTGATGGTTATTGAGATTTTCTTGGTTAAGTATTGGGGGTGGGGGCGACAGTTTGACTTCAAAAATAGTGACATAAGTTTGAGAAGTTTCTGAGGGTTTGTGGAGGGCAAAATCGGTGGGATATTTGAGAAAGATATCCCTGGTTTTAGTACCGAGCAAATGATGGGCAACAACTTGATTGAGGACTAAGCCGTAATTTTCCTTAAATAAAGCTGAAATTGTAGAAAGTTTTATCCACTGAGTTGAGGTACGTTTTTGCTCTTTTTTGATTAATTCTTTTAGCTGAATAACTAATTGTTCTAGGGGGGTTATTTCCGGTGTGGTGACGAGGGAATGGGTTTCCACTTGTCCGGTTTTGCTGTTTAAAACTATAATTTTATCTATTTGTTTGCGGACTTGAAATACGGTTAGTCCGTGGGCTTGCAGTGTGTTGCTGAGGTGAGTGAGGGCGCGATCGGACGAACAGACAAAAATCTCTTTGGCTGTGGGATAATGTACGAAAATCGATGCGCCGACTGTAGCCATTTTTAAGTCGGCGCTGTCTTTGCCGGGGGGGACGTGAATTAGTTGATAGCCGCGCTGGTGAAATTCGGCATCTTTTTTGCCCATGCTGCGCCAGTTGGCAAAGGCAACTTTGATTTGGATGGGATAGTGGCAAATTCCCTCTAGGAATTTTTCGGTTTCGATGGTGAGTTGCAAGTTTTCGACATCTAGCAGCAAGATAGCAATGCCGACAGGAAGCGGGGCTGCTTGATTGCTTGTTGGAGTTGGAGGTTCTGACGAAACTGAGTTTTGTGATTTAGCTGGTGCTGTTGGAGATTGGGCTAGCTGCTGAATTTTGGCACATAATTTACTGAATTGAGGTGAATTAACGAATTCTGGAATCAGCAGAATTTGTAGGTATTTTTTCGCACTCAGCACCAGGGAATCTGTATCGCTGGCTACTGTAAAACTTTTTGTCAATTTTCCAATCAAAACTGACTGAAAATCAGGTTTGGCCCAGGGGGTTTTCCTGTATTTTTCAGTTATCCATTCGGGATGCTTTTCCTGAATGGTAATTAGGGTTTGAGCTATATAGCGACTGATGGCGCTGAATGCGAGGGATTCTTGAGTCGCAAGCTCGGAGGTTCGATCGGGCATGACCCTCTACAATGCGGGATGCTGTTTCAATTTATCACACTTCTAGTTTCTCGCCGGGAGTCGGACGATCGCCCGCCAAATTAAACCTGCGGCAATTAATGCCAATCCTGTCAGCCAAATTTGTCTCTCCACCCAAAAAGCCAGAAACAGACAATTCCCCAAACCCACCCAAGCCAACCACTGCGGATAAAGCCTTTCGGCGGGGGAAAGTTGCAGGGCGGCGAGGTTGGTGATAGCGTAATATATCAAAACGCTAAAAGCGCTAAATGACCAAGTGGTTTTGACATCGCCGAGGAGGATTAAAAGTGCGATCGTAACTTCCACAACCACCACAGCCACGTAGGGAGTTGTCCCCTCTGGATTCAGCCGCGCCAAGACTCTCGGCATATCCAAGCGCCGCCCCATCGCCAGCCAGATGCGCGAGAGCCCTAAAATTAAGTTCAGCAAGACTCCCAACATAGCGGTAATTGCGCCGACGGCTAGCAGTTGAGAAACTCCCGGAATTGGGAAACTGCGGGCGATAACTTCCAAAGGTGCAGCCGTGCCGCCTGGTAAAGACAATTTATCGGCTCCCCCCGCGCCCGCGACAACTACTGCTACCCCGACGTAAAGCAGCATTGTCAGCACCAAAGTGAAAATTATGGCTTTGGGAATGGTTTCCCTCGGTTCCCGCACTTCCTCGCTCATTGTGGCGATGCGGGCGTAACCGCTATAAGCGACAAACATCAGGGCGGTGGCCTGGAGGATGGAGCCGATCGAGCTATCATTCTGTACGGTGGCTATTTCCCACCTTACCTCTGGCAAACCGACAGCAACAAACACCGCTAAGGATAGAAGTGTAACTGAGACTATGACAGTATTGGCAATATTCGATCGCCTAATTCCCGTCAATACAATTAAAGTGATGGCGGCGAGGGCGACCAAAGCTGTTAGGATCAGGTAAGTGCGATCGGCTACACCAACTGCATTTAAAAAATACCCCGCAAAACCCAAAGCCGCAGTAGCAGCAGAAGCCGTTTTCGCCAACAGAAACATCCAACCGGCAGTGAAACCCAGCCAAGGATTGAGATATTTGTAGCCATATTCATAAGTACCGCCGCTAACAGGATGATTTGCCGCTAATTGAGCGCTGTTAAGGCCATTGCACACAGCAACAAAAGCCGCAATACATACAGCCAAAATCACTCCCGGCCCAGCAACTTCCGCCGCAATGCCGATACTCACAAATACCCCAGTGCCCACAATCGAGCCCAACCCCATGAGAGTTGCGCCGAAAACACCTAACTCTCGCTTCAGAAGTGGTGAAGACATAACTATAGCAGGCATCTTGCCTGCACAAAAATATTTGTCTGTTGTGGAACAGGCCCGAAAGCCTGTTCTGAAGACATAACTATAGCAGGCAAGATGCCTGCTCCACAAAATATTTGTCTGTTGTGGAACAGGCCCGAAAGCCTGTTCTGAAGACATAACTATAGCAGGCAAGATGCCTGCTCC
>NZ_JAUBRP010000050.1:33621-45963 GCF_036701935.1 Microcoleus sp. M2_D5
ACAATAATATTTGTCTGTTGTGGAACAGGCCCGAAAGCCTGTTCTGAAAGAGGTTCAAGATGTAAATTAACCGAAACGGCCTTGAATGTAATCTCTCGTACTCGCATGGCCTGCAGAAGTAAAAATCCGACTTGTCGGCCCAAATTCAACCAGGTGGCCGATGCGGCTTTCATCAGTATTAAAAAATGCCGTGTAATCAGAAACGCGAGCAGCCTGCTGCATATTGTGCGTCACAATCACAACAGTTAACTGCTGCCGCAGAGTCTGAAATAACTCCTCAATCTTCATCGTGGAAATCGGATCTAAAGCAGAACAAGGCTCATCCATCAGCAAAATTTTCGGCTTCACAGCCAAAGCGCGAGCAATACAAAGTCGCTGCTGCTGTCCCCCCGAAATCCCCTGAGCCGATTTCTTCAAATCGTCTTTCACCTCATCCCAAAGCGCCGCACTTTGGAGTGCAGATTCCACAATTTCATCTAATTCTGCTTTGCTTTTGCGACCAAAAATTCTCACCCCATAAGCAATATTATCGTAGATGCTCAGCGGAAAAGGATTGGGTCTTTGAAACACCATCCCAATTTGGCGGCGCAAACTATTAATGTTGACTTTGGGGCTGTAAATATCCTGTCCAAAAAACTCTACTTTTCCTTTAATTTGAACTTTTCCTTCCAATTCACCAATCCGGTTGAGAGCTTTAAGAAAGGTAGATTTGCCGCAACCTGAAGGCCCAATAATCGCCGTAATTTGCGGGTGAGGGATATTCATCGATAAATTTTCTAAGACTTTGTGAGTTCCGTAATAGAAAGTCAAGTCCTGAATCCGCAGTGCTGGCATGGCATTGGGGTCAATTTCCGGGGTGACATCTTCTAGGAATTTATCTGTATGCTTTTCGGATTTCAAGTTAGCTTTAGGTTTCATTGTTTGCCCGGTTATATTGTTAATATTTGACGGATAGATGCACTTGAGTTATTGATTTATCGATTTTGCAAGCGTTTCCGAGTTACTGTACGGGATGCGACGCTAGCAATCAAAACCATGCCCAAAAGCACAGAGGCAGCAGTCCACGCCAATTCGTTCTGCTCTTTGTAAGGAGAGCTGGCGTAGCTATATATTAATACCGACATAGAAGGAGTCGGAGTCAGCAGTGTATCGGGAATTTCTTTGAGTTTTGAGATAGTTTCTGCACCTATAGGAGACTGCATTATCTCGCCCAATTTATCAACTAAAGGAGGCCAAAATTGACTCGACAACGCCGTTACAATCAGCGGTGCGGTTTCGCCGGCAGCCCGGGAAGCAGCGAGTAAAATACCTGTGGTAATAGTTGGAAGTGCTGAGGGTATGATAATGCGAAACATAGTTTGAAAGCGTCCGCCTCCTAAACCGGCAGAAGCGAGGCGGTAAGAAGTAGGCACTAATTTTAATGCTTGTTCTGTTGTCAGAGCAACCACTGGAAGCATGATGATGCCGAGGGCAAAACCGCCTGCTAAGGATGAAAATGCTTTGGTGGTAACGACGATTAGGGCGTAGGAAAAGACGCCAACTACGATCGAGGGAACGCTGCTGAGAATGACGGTGATAAAGCGAATACTATTGGCTACCGCTTTGTTTTCTCTACCAAAATCTGACAAAAATATTCCCGTCATTACGCCTATGGGTACGCTGATTAATGTAGCAATTCCTACCATTAAAGCAGTGCCGAGAATCGCATTTGCGAAGCCGTTTGGCTGGTCTTCTACTCCGACGGGTGCTGGTAGAGACACTAGCACTTCCCAGCTTAAATGTGTGAGTCCTTCCCCCAAGATTTTGTATAAAATAGCAAACAAAGGGAGCAGGGCCAGAGCTGTCAGAGCGAAAGCGATAACTGTCATTCCCCGGCTGAAAAGAGTTCGGCTTAGCGACAGGGGGTTGTTGATTTCTGCATCCAGAATGCTGTTTGAACTTTGTGCTTGAGTCATGCGATTTTAGATGTTAGATTTTAGATTTTAGATTTTGAATTATTGAACTAGCGGATAAATCCGGTGGCGCGGCTTGTGACCAAGTTGCTTTCGATGATGTTAATTTTTAGCTCCTTTGGCGCCAATTAGCTGAACTAACAATACTGCGATCGCATTTACCAACAAAGTGATCACAAATAAAATTAAGGCTAAATACATCAAAGCGCCGGTGTGCAGCGGTTCGACAGCTTCCCGAAATTGACTTGCCAAAACAGCAGGAATTGAGTAGCTGGGAGCGAGCAGGGATGGGTTAATTTGAATCGAGTTGCCAATCACCATTGTGACTGCCATTGTTTCGCCTAATGCGCGTCCCAATGCTAATATGGTGGCCCCGATAATCCCCGAACTAGCTGCTGGTAATAACAGCTTGAATATTGTTTCCCAGCGGGTGGCACCCAGGGACATGGAAGCACTTCGCAAATCTACTGGAACTGACATCAATACATCGCGGCTGATGGCGGCTACTGTGGGCAAAATCATAATCGATAAAAGTATTCCAGCGGGCAGCATTCCGGGGCCTAAAGGTTCGCTGCCCAACAGGGGAAACCAACTGAAATTATCGAACAATGACTGCTGCAATGGCAACAAAAAGGGAATCAAAACAAAAATTCCCCACAGCCCAACTATCACGCTGGGAATGGCCGAGATTAATTCAACCATGAATCCCAAGGGCGATCGCATCCAAACGGGCAAGAAGTTCTCGCTAGTAACTATAGCTACTGACAGCCCTAAAGGAAGTGCGATGATTATGCCGATCGCAGAACTAATTACAGTACCGTAAATAAACGGCAAAGCCCCAAACTGCAACTCGCCGATATCCCACTTGGGATTCCACAAGAAGGAGAGTCCAAATTCGCTAATAGCAGGCCAAGCATCTTTAAAAATTACCGCACTCATCCAAAACAACGTACCCGCTGTCACTAGGGCAAAACCCCATACAAATAGTGTAAATCCTGACTCCATCCATAAACCCTCACCAGCAGTATCTGTCAAATCTACTTCTGTGTTTATTCCGGGCGATTGGCGAGTCAATTTTTTCGATTTTTTTGAAATATTAGTCATACCCGAATTAGTGCGTAAAAAGCGAAATATTCGATCGAAAGACAAGCTTGTAGGGTACGCATTTATCCTGCTAGCCAGCAGCAGGACGCTCTCGTATTCCCATAGTCCGGCGGGGGTTTAAACCCCCGCCTCAAAGCGAAAATCCTCTCAAGAGGACTGTTGGAATTCCCCAAAATAAATCTGGGTAAAAACCAACTTTATGGATAGTCTATTATTACCAGCTCTCCTTCGCGAGGACTTGAGGACTTTCGGTATAAGGTAGAGATTAAATCTCTGCGGAACTTGTTACATCAGTCATTATTCCTAGTCCTCATAGCGAGGAATTTCGCTATGAGGCAGGGATTTAAATCCCTGCCGGACTGCGGGAAAAGCGCAGATTTATTGGCACTCATAGATCGGGAATATTGCTATACAAAATATGAGTGCTGAGCCATACATTTAACTCAAACTTCATTACTCTGAAAAGCCGGAATTAACCTCTGGCAATCACAGTCTGATTAACTGCTTGAACCACCTTTTGAGCTGTAGCTGAAGGAATCCGAGTAAACTCTAGCTGTTTGTTGATACCTTGACCTGTAGTCATCACCCAATTAACCATCTTTTTAATAGCCTCTGCTTTCGCAGCAGGATACTGTTTGTAGATTAACAGCCAAGTCAAACCAACAATCGGATAACCGTCGTTAGGATTGCCTTCTACTAAGCGGAAATCTGCGGGGAATGTTTCCCCTGCTAAAGCTTTCTCTGCTTCAGCCAAGCTAGGCTCTACAAATCGGCCAGCTTTATTTTGAATAAATGCTGTTTGGAGATTATTTTGCCGAGCAAAAGTATCTTGAACGTAGCCGATCGCACCCGCTGTATTCTTCACCAAAGCAGCTACGCCGGGGTTTCCTTGACCGCTGACAGGGCTCCCTGGCCAACTCGGCTGAGCTGCTGCTTTGATGCTGCTACCAGTTGCCTGCAAATGATTAGCAAAAATAAAGCTAGTACCGCTGCTGTCCGCCCGTACAGCTACTCGAATCGGAGTATTTGGCAAGCCTTTAGCTTGTCCAGAAATTCCGGCTATTTTCGCATCATTCCAGCGAGTAATCTTGCCTTCAAAGATGCCGTTCATGGCATCCTTATTTAGCCTCAGATTGGTCACTCCGGGCAAGTTGTAAACAACTGCAACAGCACCGCCAGCAGTCGGAACCGCCATAACGCCGCGCTTTACCTCAGCGATTTGTGCAGCAGTCATCAGCGCGTCGCTGCCTGCGAAATCAACAGTGCCTGTAATTAATGCTTTGATGCCAGCACCGCTGCCAGTTCCTTCGTAGTTTATAGTAATTTGATTTGCACTTCTCATCTGAGAGAAGTAGCGATCGTAAAGCGGTTTGGGAAAAGTTGCTCCCGAACCATTTAGGGTTACAGCAGCTACAGCGGAACTAATCAAAGTCAGCGAAAATGCTGCTGCTGCTAGTGTCACTATAAAACTACGTCGCCAACGTCCTGTGAAAAAATTCATATTCCTCCTCTCCCTTAATAGCCGACTTTGTAAATCTACGACCTAGGATAGACTGAAACCCTCAAAGAAAGGGATCTAAAAGAATAAGCTTGTTTTAAATTTTGGTTAAAAATAGATTAAATAATAAAAGAATAAGCTTGTCTTAAATTTTGGTTAAAAATAGATTAAATTTTCATACCGAAGACTCGTAAACCTAATTTATTAAATACATCAGGGAGCTGAATGTGCGATCGCCACTTGATGCTCCTTACCCTTTTTCTGAACTTTAAATTTTTGGCATGACTGCAAAAAATCGTGAAAATTGCTACCCAAATGCAGCGATTTCAGTTTTTTAGTAATTGGTTGACCGTATTGCTTGTGAAATTCGGTGGCTACCTGGTTAATGCCAATGTAATTGCCTGGAGATTTAGCAGTTAATGCCAGTACAATATTTGCTATAGATGCTTCCAGGGCGACTGAGGACTCTGTTTTTGAAGCTGCTGCTTTGGGAGCGATCGCCACTTGATGTTCGTTACCGAACAATTCCATTTTGAAAACAGACGGACGCGATTTTAAAAAAGTAATTAGACTATAATCAGGCAAAATTTTTTTCACAATTAAATCGGCATGACACTGATATTTAGTATAAAATTGTTTTTTGATTATTGTGACGGGGATAGCATTTTGTTTTAACTCAACTATCGCTTTCGCAATCATTGCTATAAGTATTTTTTCTAAAGCAGCCAGCGAATTAATCCCAATTGAGTTTGCTGACTTGATTTCGGGAACTTTTTTGGATTCAATATCTAGATTCACGACAAGAGGATTTACACGCTCTTTAGTCCCAGAATAAATTTGGTCTTCCGCTGACTCCGACAGTGCAGCAGGAGAATTTCTAGAAGGGAAAACAATAGTGTGACGCTCTTGAAAAAGCTCAGCCACACTATAAAAACGAGCGATTCGCTCCTCAATAGATTTGTGTTCAGCCTTCAACAACTCTGCAACTTGATTAGCCAATTCTTCAAAACTAGGGACTTCCTGTTCCCTTTTGCAAGAATAGTGCTTGCTCTCGCCATTCTGACAGTTTTCTACAGACAAAACCGAATTTTGTCGTCGCACCCGAAATACAGTCAATCCCTGATTTTGCAACTGATTGCAAAGGTGATTTAACAAACCGTCCGAAGAACAGACAAAAACTTGTTTTACATCCCGATAGCGGTATAAAATAGCAGCGCCAAAAGCAATCATTTTACCGTCAGCACTATTAGCACCGCCCGGAACGTGAATTAGTTCGTAACCGCGATCGTAAAGTTCAGCATCCAGCTTACCCGTAGTAGGCTGTTTCCAGTTAGCAAAAGCAATTTTAACTTGTAGGGGATAGCCAGACAAACTGGCTAAAAATTTTTCAGCATTAACGTCAAGTTTCAAGTTTTCTGCGTCTAGGAGCAAAATAGCTAGACCCCGATCGCACTCTGAGCTTTTGTCGGCCATCGCACCTTCCCCGCACCTACTGCTAGACGGCGGTAGCAAAGCCTCAAACAATTGTTGGCGGTTAGGTTGAGACCGATAAAACTGTTGGCTGCGAGAACGACCGTTTTTACGAAATCGCTCAGGCGATCGTCGGGGATTTTTCAATATCTATCGAACGAGTATCGGGGATTTTCGATTAACTTATCATCGCAGTTTAACTTGTGGCAGTCGATCGGCTCATAATAACAAAAGAACGTTAACAATTCTTAAAAAAAATGGCAAGAGACTTGCGGGGATTCCTAAAACTACTCGAAGAACGGGGACAACTGCGCCGGATTAGCGCCTTAGTCGATTCCGACCTCGAAATTGCCGAAATTTCCAACCAAATGCTGCAAAAAGGCGGCCCTGGACTGCTGTTTGAAAACGTCAAAGGGGCAGAATTCCCCGTCGCCATTAACCTGTTGGGTACGGAAGAGCGCGTTTGCTGGGCGATGAACATGGAAAAGCCCGCAGAATTGGAGGAATTGGGCAAGAAACTGGGAATGCTGCAACAGCCGAAACCGCCGAAAAAGATTTCCCAAGCGATAGAATTCGGCAAAGTGCTGTTCGACGTAGTGAAAGCCAAACCCGGCCGCGACTTTTTCCCAGCTTGCCAGCAAGTGGTAATTGAAGGAGAAGGGCTGGATTTGAACAAAATCCCGATGATTCGCCCTTATCCGGGAGATGCGGGCAAAATTATCACGTTGGGTTTGGTAATTACCAAAGATTGCGAAACGGGCACGCCGAATGTGGGGGTTTATCGGTTGCAGCAGCAGTCAAAAAACACGATGACTGTACACTGGTTATCGGTGCGGGGCGGGGCGCGGCACTTGCGGAAAGCGGCGCAGGCTGGTAAAAAGTTGGAAGTTGCGATCGCCCTTGGAGTTGACCCGCTGATTATTCTCGCCGCAGCAACCCCAATTCCTGTAGATTTATCGGAATGGTTATTTGCCGGACTTTACGGCGGTTCCGGCGTGCAGTTGGCGAAGTGCAAAACCGTAGATTTGGAAGTACCGGCGGACTCGGAAATTGTGTTAGAAGGAACGATTACCCCCGGTGAAGTTCTGCCCGACGGGCCCTTCGGCGATCACATGGGTTATTACGGCGGCGTGGAAGATTCGCCGTTGGTGCGGTTCCACTGCATGACGCACCGGAAAGACCCGATTTATCTGACCACATTTAGCGGGCGGCCGCCGAAAGAAGAAGCAATGATGGCGATCGCCCTTAACCGCATTTATACCCCTATTTTGCGGCAGCAAGTATCGGAAATTGTCGATTTCTTCTTACCAATGGAAGCGCTGAGTTATAAAGCGGCAATTATCTCGATCGATAAAGCATATCCCGGTCAAGCGCGCAGGGCTGCTTTAGCATTTTGGAGTGCATTACCGCAGTTTACTTACACTAAGTTTGTGATTGTTGTCGATAAAAGTATCAACATTCGCGACCCGCGTCAAGTAGTTTGGGCAATTAGTTCTAAAGTCGATCCAGTTCGCGATGTATTTATTCTGCCGAATACGCCCTTTGACACGTTAGATTTTGCCAGTGAAAAACTCGGTTTGGGAGGCAGAATGGGGATTGATGCTACTACGAAGATGCCGCCGGAAACCGAGCACGAATGGGGGGAAGTTTTGGAGTCCGATCCTGATGTGGCGGCGATGGTAGAAAGGCGTTGGGCAGAGTACGGTTTGGCCGATTTGAATTTGGGAGAAGTCGATCCGAATTTGTTTGGATATGAGATGAAGTAGGGGAATCAACCGTAAAATCTGAGATATCGCACATCCTCGATCGACCTGTAGGGGCGGGTTCACCAACCATTTACGACACAGACAGACAATCTCAAAAACCCGCCCCCACCCAACGACAAATAGCAACTTACCTCTTTTTAATGCGATCGGGACTTATGCACTCCGACAAAGAAACCGGGTTTTTATCGAGTCTTTGCGCTGTAACGAAGTATTCTGGAAAAAACCCGGTTTCTGGGCCCCATGCGTAAGTCCTGATATTATTTAACGAACCGCGAAGACGCGTTAGGCGAAGCCGCGCGTAAGCGCTAGGGCGCGAAATAAGAGCAAGAAAACCCGAGCGCACTTAATATTCCAAAATCTCAACTAAATCTTCGATCGCAATATCAAACGCACGAGCCAATTTGTTTAAAGCTGTATAATCTACAGTTGCCAACTTGGGAGAATGGGCATAACTTCTAACGGTACTGTAAGGAATGCCCGATCGCTCAGAAACTTCTTTCAACGTCCAACCCTTCTCTTCCGCTAGTTCTCGAACCCGCAACCGAATTAACCCCATCTTCCCGCTGACAAATCAGTTCAATGTTCCAAAACCTCCACTAAATCTTCGATCATCAAATCGAAGACAGCAGCAAGTTTCTGCAAAGCCGTATAGTCCACCGTTGCCATTTTGGGAGCTTGGGCGTATTTTTTAACCGTGCTGTAGGGAATTCCCGTTCTGTCAGAGACTTCTTTGAGCGTCCAACCCTTTTCCTCAGCGAGTTCTCGAACCCGCAACCGAATTAATCCCATTTATGCTTGACAGCAGCTATGCTCATATCTTTTAATAAAGATAGTTAACAGCGATCGCCCTCGGACCTGAGAAATCTAGAGCGATCGCCTTTCATTCACCACCCACAAAAGTGGGAAGGATTTTCTTATGATACCAAAACAATCGACATATCGCGATCGACTTCAACCTTGGCATCTAATTCGCCACCTCCCCAACTGTCAGCAGTTAACAGTCGCCCGTTTCGCCCGCCGCCCCGATGCCGAATCTTACCTCAAAGCGCTGCGCCGTTTAATGCCCGCAGTCCCGCATACAATTGTGTTCGTAAATGCGGTGTCCGTGTTAGATGAAAACAGCGTTCCAATTGCAACAGAATTGCCGATCGAAGTTTAAGCCAAAAATAGGCAAGATGCCTGTTCCACAAACATTAAAATATGTTGTGGAACAGGCATCTTGCCCGCCCAAAAAACAGGCAAGATGCCTGTTCCACAAATATTGAATTGAAATGTTGCTAAACTATAAATAGACTTGAGTCAAGGAGTCACATCAATGCCATCTCCCTTTCCCGGTATGGACCCGTATTTAGAGCATCCCGAACTCTGGCCTGCCCTACACCACTGGCTAATTATTGAAATTGCCAGATTATTATCTCCCCAACTGCGTCCTAAGTATTTAGTGTCTGTAGAAGTGAGAATGTATGAAACCGCTGACGACAATTTATCAATTGGCATTCCTGATGTAAACGTAATTCAGCCAAGAACCACAACCGAATTAATAACATCAAACGTAGCCGTTGCAGCGCCACCAACACAACCCTTGACAGTAAATATTCCCATGCCTTACCAGGTTCGGGAAGGATATTTAGAAATTAGAGAAAGAGGAAACCAAGAATTAATCACCCTGATTGAAATCCTCTCGCCTAGCAATAAGCGCACAGGCAAAGGACGGCAAATGTACGAGGAAAAGCGAGAAGAGATTTTAGGTAGCCGCACTCATTTAATTGAAATAGATTTATTGCGGCGCGGTCAAAAAATGCCAGTTATTGGCAATGACATTGAAAGCCACTATAGCGTTTTGGTGTGTCGGGGAAATCGCCGTCCCAGAGCAGATTTGTACGCTTTTAACGTGCAGAACCCGCTGCCTGCCTTTCCTTTACCACTGCGATCGGGCGATACCGAACCTATAATCAATTTGCAGGAATTATTCACTCAAATTTACGACATAGCAAGTTACGACCTCAAGATAGATTATCGAAACTGGGAAGTCATACCACCACTGTCAGAAGCCGATACAATTTGGGCAGATGCTTGGTTGCGCGATCGAGGATTGCGGTGAATTTAGTTAGATTATAAGCTGTCCTGCATTTAAACTGCACAGTCAAAACTTGATAAAGTTGTTGTGGGGTGGGCGTCTCGCCCGCACAAAAAATGCAATTTAGATGTCGAACAGCTTATCGGGTTAATTATCACAAATACCGTAGGGGCGGGTTCACCCTAATCTACAACACAAGTGAGAAATTCAGATAAACCCGCCCCGGCCGCGACTATGACTCAAATTGCTTAACAGCTAAACATCTTGACTTTGCATCAACCGCTGCTTCAAACGCCCCGGATCTCCCCGATCGACCACTTGACCCTTTTCCAACAAAAAAGCCCCATCACAATAATTCAACTCATCCAAACGGTGAGTCACCCACAAAGCCGTAATCCCGCGATTTTTCACCAATCGCTGCACCGCCGCCACCAAATCCAACTGAGAATCAGGATCTAACAAAGCCGTCGGTTCGTCCAACAGCAGAATTTCGCAGTGACGGGCGATCGCCCCAGCCAGGGCAATTCGCTGCTTCTGTCCCCCACTCAAAGCATAAATCGGCCGTCGCTGCAAATCCAGCAAATTCACAGCCTCCAAAGCCTCCGCCACCCTCTCCCGCACCTGAACGTTAGAAAGCTTTTCCTCCACCAAACCAAAAGCCACATCCGCACCCACTGTCGGCATCACCAATTGGTGATCGGGGTTTTGAAACACAAAACCCACCCGCCCACTCAGATCAATTTCCCCCGACTGGGGGTGCAGCAGCCCAGCCATCAGCCTCAACAGCGTAGACTTGCCGCTGCCGTTAGTGCCCAAAAGCATCCAAAACTCGCCCTTGGGTACATCCAGAGAGCAACCTTGCAACACTCGATCGCCCGACGGCCAGCAAAAACCCAAATCCCGCACAGCAACGGCTGACGGGCTCATATCGGCACCAACACCCCCAGCCCTCATTCTGCTGTCATCGAGACAAAACCAGGGGATCTGCCTGTAGATGACGCCCCCGATTTCTGAGAAACCACCACCCCAGAAATCTCGCTGCTGACGACAGCCACCTTTTTCTCAGGATTTTTCTCGCAGGTGAGTTCCAAAATTTGCGGTTGGGAGTTGCGAATCGCCTCCAGAACCTGCTGGTAAACAGTCTCAGCGTCCGCCTCCAACTTCCGCTGCACCGACAGCGAGACGGGCGTATTTTTCACAATGATGTCAATGCTGAACATATAGTCTTAAAAACCTAAGTTTGGAGCTCTATCCTCAGTATATATATAGGACTTACCCACGGACACCCAGTTTCTTAGAAAAATCAGAGGTTGAGGGCGATATATCTACCAAGCCACCGGGCTTCTGACGCCAAGTGCAGAGACTCCTCTACAGTAGAAGTTCCCAAATGCAGGGCAAAGATTTCGGGGACTTCGAGGGCTTCAGGGGCTTCTGGGACTTCCGCGACTTCGGACAAATCAAGATCCGGAAGTTTTTTCAGAAATAGTTGCAATTGTAAAGAATTACCTCTATAATCTTGATTACGGTAAAGAAAAGTAAAGTCTGTTCATAATCCAACTCGTTTTCTGCTAAGCAGAGGCAACGGTTAGAGACTACAGACTAGAAAAATATCCGTTGTAATTATATCCCTTTGGAGATTTGCGTAAGTCAGTAACCCAGCCCTAAACGGACTGAGCTTGTAAGAGCGATTAAGCAAGCTGTGCTGAGCAGCCTAAGCCTTAACTGGCTACGTTATTTGAGTCACGACACCGGAGAATGCGACGCTAGTTTTCCGCTCTGTCATTTGCAATTAAACAGTCTTAAGGTCACTGGGACAGTGTTGCAAGTCTAACAAGCTCTTATAACATTGGCGAAGCGAACATTACCCCGAAAGGGAGGCTCCACAAGAGCAAACATTATGCGTACAGGGTTGCAAGGTTTGAGGTGGTAACTGTCCCACTCAAAGTACATTACAAAAGTACACCAAATCAAGCAACTCTAAGGCGGTAATGGTAAAGAAAGATTCAAGGCGGTTAAAACCGCTCGTGCGATGCCCTGAGCGTAGTCGAAGGGTCGTTTTCCTCTGTAGGGTCAACCCACTTAGTTTCCCACTTACCGAGTATTTTTTATGACAATCGCAGTCGGACGCGCCCAGACCGAAAGAGGCATCTTTGATGTACTCGACGACTGGCTCAAACGCGATCGCTTCGTCTTCGTAGGCTGGTCTGGCATCCTGCTATTCCCCTGCGCCTACCTAGCCATCGGTGGCTGGTTAACAGGCACCACCTTCGTCACATCCTGGTACACCCACGGTTTGGCAAGCTCCTACCTCGAAGGAGCCAACTTCCTCACCGTAGCAGTCTCCACCCCAGCCAACAGCCTCGGACACTCCCTGCTGTTCCTGTGGGGCCCGGAAGCACAGTGGGACTTCACCCGCTGGTTCCAACTCGGCGGGCTGTGGACATTTGTCGCCCTCCACGGCGCCTTCGCACTGAT
>NZ_JAUBRP010000051.1:0-45552 GCF_036701935.1 Microcoleus sp. M2_D5
TAACAAGTTTTTACTCATAAAGAACCCCGTTATTACTATCAATAAAACTTCTAGTAACGAGTTAATAGAATTTTTTTTTTATCTAACCTCCCTTTCCATATGTGGCGATTAGTTACTTTTTTCACCATTGCCAAGGGGAATTAGACCCCTGCCAATCTGTTCTATCAACTCGTTGAGGCTCAATCCGCGTTCAATGGCGATCGCGCGAATTCCCTCCCATCCCACCGACGTTACCTGGATATTTCTTTGCTTCTTGGGTTCTTCATAGCGGGGTTGTCCCCCAGAGCGGTTGAGGTTGGCTAGTGAGTTGGGATGGGGGTGAATTCCTTTCCTGGGTGACATAGCGTCGATAGCATTTCCTTTTTTTTACTATTTTCGCATTTTCTGGAGGCTTTTCGACGACAACTATGTTAGTGTTGAATAGTTCAAGAAAATTCCTGCCCGCGCTGACTCCCCTACTCCGGTTGCGGTCGAGCGCGGGCGAGCCTTGCATTCAACAAACTCGCCAGGAATGCGTCAAATGCAATCAGAAGCAGACGATCGGGAGCCGCAAGCGTTAATTGTTTTGCCGGGGGGTATTGGAGGGTGTACCTCTTGTGCTGCGAAACAACTGCGAATCGACCCCGAATTTCAATCTCTCATTCCTCCCCTGAGTAAAGACGAAAAAGCCGCCCTGCAAGCGAGCATTCTGGAGGAAGGATGCCGCGATCCGTTAGTAGTCTGGGCCGAGGAAAAGCTTCTCATCGACGGCCACAACAGGTTCGCCATCTGTACCGCGCACGGCATACCATACAAAATTGTAGAGATGTCTTTTGACAGTCGGAATGCAGTCAAGGTCTGGACGATCGCCAACCAGCTCGGGCGGCGCAGCCTGACACCAGAATCTGTTAGTTACCTGCGTGGCACGTGGTACGAGCTGACCAAGCAATCTCACGGGGGCAAGCGTTCGGCAAACTGTCATTTTGACAGTTTGACAGACAAAATATCGCCAGATAGAGCAAGCTGTCAAAATGGCAGCTTGACAGACAAAACAATGCTAGATGAGGCAAGCTGTCAAAATGACCACTTGACAGACAAAACAATGCCAGAAGGAGCAAGCTGTCAAAATGGCAGCTTGACAGACAAAACAGCACGAGAGTTAGGAGAACGGTTCAAAGCTTCCCCCAGAAAGATTTACCGGGATGCCCAATTTACTCGAGCTGTGGATGCTCTCAGTTTTACTGGAGGGGACGAAGTGAAGTGGAAAATACTGAATCGCTCTGCTGGGCTGACCAAGAAGCAGGTCATCGCTTTGGCAAACGACACTCGCAGCAATCCGGCTCAGGTTGCCAAAACTTTACAGGGGCGCGACAAAAAAGTAAAACCTGAAGGCGAACCTAAGATCGCCCACCACCTGACGCTCAAAATTGGTTCCTTGGTGGAAGTGTACGCGCCCGATCGCCAGGACGTTAACGGTCGGTTGGGGCGCATTCAGTCAGTGGGCGAGAAAACGGCTACCGTGTGGATGCGGCACATCCCTACTCTTGCCATGAATTTGCATACCTTCAAACACTCGGCTCTTACTGCTGTACCGCTCGAAAATCAACCCGGACTTCAAGAAATTTGCGATCGCACTGGCCGACTTCACCAATTAGGAAATCTAGACCCGTTTGAAATAGAAATTCTGAACTTGTTAGAAAGAGCAACGGTTCTTACTCCCACCGAATTGCAGTATTTAGAACAGATTGAGAACACACACAAGCTTGATTGAGTGCCTCACAACTATTCTTCTTTTTGATATCAGCAATAACTTCGGAATTTTTAGTTGATTCACTTGACAGTTCAAACACTGAGTCAATCAATTTTTGTTGAGCTGCTAATTGTTGCAGTGAATAACAAGCTATTGCTCGCACTCGCTCAGGAGACTTGCTAGCATTTTTAGCAGCAAACGGCCCCCAGAAAGCACTCAGTACAATCTTAATCTGTTCCGATATTGGGTATGTTTGACTCAAACAGTAATCCCAAACCATCTTATCGAATGGGTCGTCTACTGCAACTAACACACCCGATATTTGCGACTGCACTTGCTTCTGATTTTGGTCAGGTAACGGCTGATTGTTCAAATTGGCTATCATAGATTTCTCCTGTTAAGCTAACTTATTTACATCCCATTCTCGATTTTAGTATTTGCCCTCAAGGAACAAACTCTCGTTCTTGAGGGGAGCGAATCCACAAAGTACAAAATCCTTTTTGTGCAGGTTTCCCCTCTACTGTCAGTGTCACCCCCAATCGATTTATCTCAGTTTCACACAGTTTTTTGCCGCCTTTTTCGCTCAACAAAGCTTGATTCCAGCTCATAAATTGGCGAGCATATTTCCCTTCATTGCTGGTTGCCCACTGAATTGTATCGGCGTTCTTGCGAGCAAACTGACCCTCTTTGCTCAGCCCCCATTCGAGCGCTACGGCTTGTTCTAAAGTGAGCTGGCGCGGCCCTTTTGGGTCGAGTTCAGGCGGTGGAATAAACCGGGGCAGCGCTAACCCGATAAACGCGCCAATCGCCATTGCCCCTAACACTACCCCGCTCCCAAAAATCACCGACCAAATATCGTGAGCAACTTTCTCTAAAGCTGCTTGTCGCACTAGGGTGTAAACTGAGTTGGAAATGTGGCGATGTTGCACCTTAACAGCCGCTTTTCCCTGCCGTTCTAAAAACTCCCTGCTTTCTTTTTCCCAATTTTCAGTAAGCTGGCGAACTTGTTCCAGTTCTTGAGAAATAACAGCTTGAGAATCTTTCAAATCACCTTGCCATTGAGATTGCCAATTCTTGAAAAACTGGTCAATCTCTTGTGGTTTTTTTTCTAACAGCAGTTCGAGTTGACCTGTAGCCAGCAATACGATAAAAAGCGGGTCATTTTTATTGAGACCGTATCGGTAAGCTGTCTGAATGACATGAGAGCGAAATTTGGAGTCTTTGCCCTTGAGTACCTGGCTGATTAGTGACTCAGTATCTCTCTCGTACATGGGAGGGGCAGATAAAGGATCTCTGTTCAGAGCTTCTCTTTCCCTCGAATCATCGTCTATGAGTTCCCAAAACTCCTCTTCATTTAGCTTATTCCCATCTAATCTCAACTTTTCTTCTACTGCATCTTCTGGGAATGTATCTGGAGAATCGGGCAAACTTTGCGAATTTTCAGCGGATTGTATGGAATTATTTTTGGTATTATTAAGTCTGCCCTGTTCCCTTGGCGTTTCCAATATCTCGCCAAACTCTTCAGAGTCAACTTCGGAAAGTTCTTCTAAAAGTCGATCGGACATTTAACCTCCTACCTAATCAAAATCCTAATCTTTATGCTGTTCTGCATCGCGCATTCTATAGTGTGAACTCATATTTTGTCCGTCTCCTAACGAGTTCATCACCCATTGATATCGTTTCCGGCTGCATCGTCAGGTGATAAATTAGAGGGCAATTTATGAATGATTGTTACAAGTCGCCACCTATCTCGGCGCAATTTTCAGTTGTTCGATTCACAGTCAACAGTCAACATCATAAGGAGTGCAACCGGAATTGATATGACTGTAAAATTTACAGGAATACCCGCAAATTATCGGTTTAGACACTATCTGTAGTATTAAGATGTGTTTCGGCACACCCAGCCCGCTGGCCCAGTGGTGAAGAAGTTTTTGAAACCCTGGAAATCTCGTAGCGGGCGATCTTCTTATTTTCCGAATTTAAACGCAATAAACAACGTTTATTGCTAATATCCAACACCTGGGATAACACAACTGCGTTGATTGCCCTCAGCCAGCGGGCTGGTTTCGGCACACCCTATCAGTAGAGTCTGTGCGTAAGCCTTAATTTAGATTCTTAAAAGCTTACGATACCTTTTTTACAAATTACAGCCTCCTGAGACTTTACAACCTGTTGCTTATTTTGTTACTCAATTTGTGGCTCATTTTCTATCTGCATTTCCTCATTTTTTTTTAGTTCATGGGGCGCGATGGCTTCTTTTTTATTGCGATTGGGTGCGTTGTTAAACAAACCTACATCTTCTATCAGACGGAAACAGTCTTCCAGAAAAGTATGCAATCGCTGCTGACTAATTAAGAAGAATTCAGAGTGTTTCATTGCTTGAGAAAATGACAACCGCTTCGTATCAATAAACTTGCGCTCTCTTGCACTCAGAGCCGGCAAATCTACGACAGGAATTCGGTAATTATTAATGAGCTTGTTCATTTCCTTATGGCTTTGTACGTGCGACCAATCTTTGCAAACTCCAAAATTGCGGACAAAAATGTGATTGAGCTGACCTTCAAAGTAGTTGAAAGAGTCAATAAACATTTCAATGCTGTCCGTCGTGCCACCGCAAATAAACCACTTGCATACATCAACTCCTGACTGCTCTTTAAAATCAGGAGAGGTTAAATTAGCTTCGTCAATCCATTTGTTGATAATGCTGTAAACCCGAGCTGGTAAATTGACAATCACAGGAGTTTCTACTGCTGTTTCAAAAATAATATCGATATCGAAAAACTTCTCTTCATCTTCAACTAAAGCTACGATTTTTGCATTGTGTTCAGGATAGCGCTGCTGCACGTCAGGATTTTGAAAATCGCCATCAATTAACGTGTACAGCAGTTCATACTTCTGATTGAATTCAACCAGAATCCGAGTTAGCATCGACTTGCCAACGCCACCTTTCTCGCCGTCAACCAAGTGAATCATGTTAGTCATTTCATTCCTCCTTGCTGGATGTCGATGTCTATTCAAGACTTAATAATTTTTAACTAAAGCTAGGCCCGACCATTGCTGGATCGAAACCAGCTAAGTTAAATGCGCTGTTTTCAAACTCAACTTCTCCCGAAAATTCCTCTGGTTCTTTTTCTTCGGGCAAACTTGCGGGATTTGAACTCTCAGGGGCAGTTAATTCCGTAGCAATAGATGCACCTGAATTCGATAAGTGAGGGAAAGTAGCTAAAGGAATTAAACCCGAAGAAATACCAGGGGCAATTACTCCTAACTCGGTACAGTTAAATCCCGCATCTCGGCAAACTTCATCTATCTGCCTGAGCAAAAAATTAATGCTTTCTCGCCTCAAATACTCTAAGTCTGTACTAGAATGACTACCGCTATTGCGTAAAGATGCTAATAGCCACCGCGCTTTGATCAGAGGTAAAATCGTTTCTTTGAAGCTAAAAAAAGGATGATTTTGTAGGTAAGACAGCAAGATAGCGTCTTCGGAATCTGGCAAAACTTGACAGCGCCAGCAAAATTCCTTGTAGCGTTTTCTAGGCATAATTCCTCACCTTCTTTCCAGCACCTCGGTAGGGCCCTCCCAATAAGAGAGCTGCATCTAAGTTTGCTTCTGATTCCTCTAATGAAGGTTCTGTATTCGACGACTCATCACTCAATTTATTAGAATCATCTAAGCAGCTATCTTTGATACTTGAATTAGCCTGTTGTTGAGCGCAAATTTCAGTGTTTTGTTCAGTAATATCTTCAGTGTTTGGTTCAGTGGGTTCCTCAAGTTTTGGTTCAGTAATATCTTCAGTCTTTTGTTCAGCGGGTTCCTCAAGTTTTGGTTCAGTAATATCTTCAGTCTTTTGCTCAGTAGATTCCTCAAATTTTTGTTCAGTAGATTGCTCGGATTTAGCGTGAGTAAATTGCTCAAGTTTTAATTTAGTAGGTGGCTCGGATTTTGGGTGAGTAGGTTGTTCAGATTTTGGCTTGGTAGATTGTTCAGATTTTGGCTTGGTAGATTGTTCAGCACATTCTTTTACACTCTGTATATCAGTCGTAGGGACTGGAGCATCTCCTGAACTGGAAGTTGTATCTTCTGCCCTCTGAGAAGTTGCCGCAACAGACCTTTGCCTCAGTACCTCAAACTGAGATTTGAAGTAAGAAAATAGTCCGTAAACATCAGCTACGCGGCAACCTAAACCATCAGGATCGAGCGTTTTTGGCACTGTTATACCTGCGTGCCAAGACAGCGAATAATGAGAAAACTGATTTCGCAGTTCGGGCTTCATATATTCAGAAGTCCCCCCGCAAAATACAATTTCATCTAAATCGGGCGGCAGCACTTCATTAATCCAATGAGATAGCATTCGAGCGTAGTCGAAGCGAGACAGCTTGACTGCTTCAATCAATTGGTCAACTTCTCGATCTTTCGCTGTCTCCTCTCGATTCCGAGCAATTCGGTAAAAGTAAGGGCGGTTGTAGCTTACGCCCGCTTGAGCGATTGATAAAGCCAAACGGGAAGCATCATAGTTAGAGGTTCGCTCTTGAACTAGATCCACCAACCTTACCATTCCTAAGTCTGAAGTTTTGCCCTTACCGACAGCACCGCGTGCCGAAACTATTACCGAAGCATTGCGAAATCCTACCATAACAAAGGCAGTTACCCGCTGCTTGAAAGCTGAACCTAAATTACTGTTGTGGATCAAAGCAATGCCGCCACCTTCTTGCAAAGCTTGGGTTTTGTCCAGGGTGACGGATAGCTTGCCTGTGGGTGTTTCAAATGAAGCCGAGTATTGACTTAATAGCTCAAAAAATTGCTTGGAGTCATTAAATTCGCCTGGGGGCAAGAAAACGGAGATCGCAGCGCTGAATTGATTGCCTAAATCTAACTTCCGCGACACTACCCACAAAGCTGCTAGAGCTTTGTACAAAGCGCTACTGTACTTCAGTCCCGCTAAACCGATGTGAGCATTGAATTGCGCTGCTGCCAAGTAGCCAACGGCTCGGCATTCATTACCAATTGCCACCCAAGCAATATTTTCGGGAGATGCTGATGCGAGGTTGGGTTGTGTGAAACAATTGGCTATGTCTTGGCTCACCGGCCCCACCTGCGATTCCATTACAAAGGAGCTTGCTTTACTGGCTGCTTGCGAGCTTTGGCAGAAAACTCTAGTAGATAAGCCGCCAAAATCTATAGCCAGAATTGCATCGGGTATTGAGGATTTTTTCTTCATAAATGCTGGCTTTTATTACGTTATAAAATGATAGTATTGGCTTCTATTTAAGTCTGACCTCACCAAATCTGGTGGTTTTAGATAGTTAAAATAGCCCCCTCCAAATGGCGGGGTACAGGCTGCCTTGCAAGGAAAAAATCTCGGTTTGTGTCGGTTGCTTTGCGCTTCCTACAAATAGCAACTATGTCAAGATTAGGCTAAGATGAAAGGCGAAAGATTGATTTTGATAACTATCCTGTCTTCGTTTAACTCAAGCTGAGCGGGGAGTTCTGGAGCTTCAAAGAAATAAATTGGGTACGGTAATCTTCGGGCAGCTTGATTTGATGTTGCCGCTCGAAACTTTGCAACTCGGCTTCCGCAAGCGTTTGCCTCAGTTTGTATTGGTGAGAATCTGCGCGTGTTCCGTGCAGATTTTTATCTTCTTCCTGCAAGGGTTGAAGCAGTTCTGCTAATTCTTTAATATTCTTTGATATTTTCAATTGCCGATTCCAGAGAGCAATCCATCATATCCCAGTCAATGCCATCATCGGGGAACAGCGATAATTGCCCGGGTGATACGTTGGATTGCCCGCGGTTGTGATAAGAAAGGTGACACGCAGTACAAAGGGCTATTAAATTTTCTGGACGGTTGTCCTCCGGTATCCGGTTGCGGTGGTGCACTGTCAAAGTTAGGGAACATCGTTCGGATTTGGTTAAGCCACTTTTCTTACCGGGTCGGAGGCATTGTTGATTGCACTTAGCGCAGCGCCAGAGCGCACTTTCTTTCACGGATAACGCAATCTCTCGCCAATTTTTTGGATACCTTTTGGGTTTTGCCATAAACGTCAAAGCTCATCTCTCTATAGGGCGATCGCTTTTGTTGCCATTACTCAGAATACCGCCTCCTCCGGGCATAAAAGCGATCGCATTCGGGGAGGCAAGGGCATGGCGGGCGGGTTGGGGTTTGGGTTTAGTTTGGCTCGAAATCTGGGTTGGCGGCGATCGCGCATGGCGCTACAGCTCAAGATCCTATTAGTTTTTTCACTCCTTCAAGATAGAAAATCCTGATATTACCGAAACTCCTGTAGGCTTAAATACACTTGACTATCTAAGTAATTAATAATCTCCCGGCGTTGCGCTTGACTTAGATATGCTTTTGATCCTTGATACTTCAGTTTTAATTCTTCAACTCCATTTTCGATAAATTTCATTTTGCATTGACTGATAAATGTTGCTGATACATTTAATATTTTTTGAATTTTAGAACAAGGCATCCCCTCAATCCACATCATTACGGACATTGCTCGCTTCAGTTCTCGCTAAAGGAGGGGTTGCTCTCGATAAAATCACTTAACTCTTTTAAAGGTTGTTGCTCACACATATTGTTTTTTTCACTGAAATTCAGTATGCAAGTATTATACTCCACAACCATTATAAAGTATAAATTTTGGTGAATCATTTAGGATTGCTATAGCCTTTCTCAGAAAGATGAGGTACTATCCGGCATAGGGCATAGGGCATAGGGCATAGGGCATACCTCACTTTTTTGAGAACCGCTATATATGCGGTCAAGTGATTGCTGCTGCTGTGACAGAAGACGGCGAAACAATAGGGCTGACAGAAGCTCAGTTTCAATTAGTTGCGGCTAATCTGACTTTGGTTATCATCCTGTAATAAATTCTGCCTCAAGTCCGTACTTGGGGCAACTCGATTATTTTAAAAACTACCTAATAACACATAACTAATAACTAACACAACTAAAACGAAATGGCTATCGCAATGGGTGCAAACAACAATGGTGAGAACATCATGCCCAGAAAGAAGACGCAATTACCTGCCTCCCAGGAATCTGTTACATCGACTGAATCTACGCCCAACACCTCCTTATTGGATGCCATTTGCACTCAATTGCTAGCAGCATCAGAACAGGGAATAGAAGCACTGACCGCCCTCAAAGCTCAACTAACAGCACAGCACGACACCCCGGATACTCCTGAATCCGACTCAATTGTGCAGCAAGCGTGGCAACACATGAATCCAGAGCAACGCGCTCTTATCTCCAGTCGCTGCGATGCTCACCGAGAAAAAGAACGAGTGCGCGGTAAATCATTGCACCAACTCACCGCCGAACTGGAGGACTTTGATGAGCTAATCGACAGCATCGAAGGTGAAGAAATCACACCCGAATTAGAAGCAGCGGTGCAACAACTACTCGAACAACGCGATAACACCCACGACCAATGGCTCATCAAAGTAGACAATTACTGCGCTGCCATCACCAACCGCCACGCTGTGAGCAAACAACGGAAAGCTGAAGCAGAACGCCTGAGTAAACTAGCAGCATCGGATAGCACACGGGTTGATTGGATGAAGCAACAACTCAAGAAGTGTCTCGAATCCCAGGGTGTGAAAAACCTGAGCTTACAGCGTTTCCACTTAACTATCAGCAAGAAGGGCGGAGTGTTGCCCATCAAACTCGCTTGTGAAGTAGCACAACTTCCTCCCCAGTTTCAACGCATTGAGGTATCAGCCGATAACTCCGCTATCCGCAAAGCTTTGGAATCAGGAGATATCGAAGCTCAGCAAATTGCACAATTCGGAGAACGTGAAACCCACTTGAGTGTGCGGTAATCTTAGCATTAAAGCCTAAGAATATCCTCCTGGGTAACAAAGCTAAATTGTCAGGCTTAAATGTTAAAATAGAAACAAAAATAATGGCAAAATAATGGCTACCGCTAGTGTAGAAAAAATAGTAAGTTAGAGGTGACACCATGCACTTTAGGTTTAGATTGCGCTCAAATGGGTTTAGATGAATGCGGAGAGTGCATCAATGAAGAAAGTTGCCACCACTACACAGAAGCTTGGAATTTGTACGAGATAGTGCTACTCAAAGGATTACCAGGAGCGGTGTATATATGCTGGCCTGGCAGAGATGCGAATACCGAATGGACGAATGAGCAATGGGGATTTAAGCACCTCAATAACTGCGATTGGTTCACTACACAGCATCATTGAATACCTTTGCCCAGTGGCAACACGCCTATTACAAACTTAGCTCTAGAAAGAACACCAAGTACGTTCGCAGTGACTTATTTGATGAGTTTGAAGCGTTGAGAACGCAGGTAGACACGGAGTACGGGAAACGACAAGAAAGCAGCGCTCTCATCCTATTTGAATAACAGAACACATAAAAATGACCAGAAACATTCACACATTCCTCAGAACGGCTTGCTTCGTGAGATGCCGTCACCCTTCCCATCACGAACGAGGATACACCTTAAAGCATCATAAACTTGAGGGCATCATTCAAGTTTGGTTCAACTCTTTTGAGCTGTTGGATGAGGCAGAAAAAGTTTTGAGAACAGAAGGGCTTGAACTAAAGATAACTTTGGCTTATCAATCTAACGGCTGTTTTCTTTCGATTGATTGTTAGATAACTACTACACTCTTGGATTAATGGAGTCATAAAATATGCAGATTTTCTCATTGAGAAAATACAATCCCATGTCTCATTCCAATCGGATGGTATCGCGCTATGAGTATCCCTACTGCTATCACGACAATGTGTATAACTTCAAAAAAATGATTTATCCAATCAACCCGTTTGATGATGGGGTATGGATTGAAGCTAGTCGAGTTCCGCCTGAAGTGTTCGTGCAGTCTATTAAAGTAGAGTTGATTCTGAGAGATGCGAAAAATCCTTGGCTGAATGCCATCAAAAATGATTCATCAGAAATGATGGTTCGTGTTGATGCCCAATGGATTCAAACATTTAAAATACCCCGATATCTGGGAGGTAACTCAAATGAAATAACAACAAAATAAAGAGCAATTCGTTGTTGAGCATTGACTGAAACAACGGTAGATATTGAATACACGAAAGGGCAAAAAACCAGCGTTTCCATGCCTTTTTACTTGAACAAGGAGGAATCATGTTAGGAACACACTTCATCGAATTACCCGTAGCGATGCCACCCATGTTACCCGGGATGGTGGGAGTCAACAACACTCAATACTTTGCTCTTTATTACCAAGGAAGCAAAGCCACATGGAGTAATGGCAGAGCAATGGCTACATTTAGCTACTACGCCGTGTATGCGCCACTGATAGAACACATAACTCTCGCAATCCACTTAGAATCTTACAACTTAGGCTCTGATGATGAATTGCCCGAACACGCAATTTTATGCGACACTGTTCGCCATAAAATGTATGTCGGCGCGTACAAAGAAATCGATTATTTCCTGTTACAGCAGCATCCCCATGAGCCGTCCCACTTGACCGCCCAAGAGTTTGAAGAAGCCGTGAAAGCGGTGGAAAGTATGACCTTAGAGCAAATGCAGCGTTTGGGAATGTTCGAGATGTTCGGCAACACCAATCCCCAAGCGCGCCTCGCAACCACAGAATTGGTGCAGTGGCTAGACCAACAAATCACCGAAGAATTGATACAGCAATATATCCAATTAGCTAATCGGGGTAATTGGACAGCGGTGAGGGCATTAGACACCCTCAAGCGTAGAATCTCGGAAACTAGGAAATACCACCAGCAATTAGAGAGCAACTAAATTATCTATGCCGGAGAAGTCTCGATATTACAGCCTCGGCATGGGTACAAAACACCCATAGTGTAGCAAACGCGGAGTTAGCCCATGAAGCGATTGACTTGGAGGGATAAAGCAATTTATTCAGTAATTTTCTCAATGCTTGGCAGCTTTCTAACAGTAACGAATACCTTTAATTCTGGGGGTCACCTCGTTCGAGGCGTTTTGACTGCCTCAACAGCTCAGGTGTCGAGTTTATCCTTAGCCTTGTTTGCCCTAAGCCGATCGTTTACCAAGCGTTTGTTGCTCTGTTCGGTATACGCTGCAAAACCCAGTACCCAGAGCATCCGGTGCAATTCGGCAGGTTTCCAGCCCTCATCCTTGGCTAATTCTTGCATTTGCTCTAAAAGGGGAGCAGGCACGGAAAAATCTATGCGTACCATTTTAGGAGCATCAATGTCGGGCATTTTCAATTTCCACAATTCATATACTGCTTATCCTACAAGGATTTAGGGGCTCCTAAGTCCTTAAGGATTCTCCCTCATGCCCAATATTCACCTCTGAGGGTATACACAGGGCCTCAGAAGGGTATAATGTGGAAATTCATCCAAAACCAAACCCCGCCCCCTCTGACTCGCAATCTTCTGGGGCGGGGTATGGCACTCACTTTCGGGAGATTTCCTCTATGTTCGCAGATTACGGGCAGCCATCGCAACCCGCCCGACCAAGCTTTGTAGAAATACCCAATCCCCGCGTCACCACCACAATGGGACGCATGGAAGTGACCGACGTTCGCCCTGAAACAGTCACCGGTCGCCTGCTAAATGACCGAGATAATTTGATACAGGAAGACGGACAGCCAGTTTACATCTGCGTTCGGAAACATGAGATGTTGTGTGACACCGAACGAGCCAACATGATGAGTTGGTGGGAACTGGGGGAACAAGCGATTGCGGGACACACAACGCCCCGAAAATATTCCCTCGAATCCTTAATCAACAGATTGGACGGGTTGAAGTTAGATGAACTCTACGCTTTGCGAACCTTCGTTTGTTTGGAGAGCGACCCATTCCAAGCGTATTCGGGTAGCGTCAACAGCGACTTATCCCACTTGCAGGCTTGGTTCCCGACAGTGCGAGTTCTTGAGCGTGTCGAACAAAACCAACTAGCAAGCGCGCTGTGCTGGCGAATAGCTAGCAACTCCAACGCATCAAGCGCACCATCTCCAGGCGACGGGAGGGACGATCGATAGCGATCGCCAGTTTCTTCCATCAAGATACCAGTGAGGAATGACCATGACCAACGGCAATGGGTCTAACGGCGTGTCGCCTCAGCCAGATCCAATACAAAAGTTAACGGAATATGTCGAATCTTTGGAAATTTCTCTGGAAATTCAGGAGGATAAAACAGACGTTATTGAAGATCAGGTGGCAAATCTGACCGAGCAGATAACTGAGTTAAAACAACAAGTAAAACAGATATATGGAGATGAAGAGGACTGGGAACGTATGTCCAAGACTTGACGGACTTATCGCACGCCGTCAGGCTAAAAACCGATTGCAACTGTCTAAGCTGGAGCGAACCAAGCGCTTGCGAGATGAAGCTGCTTTGGGTAGACCTTTTAGAAAGTCTCCCCTGCTAGACTTCGTTGATGACTTGGTACATAGACCCCCAAATCAAGAACAGATGCGCCAGCTCAAAGAACTACTTCTAGAAGAACAGAAAGCGATCGCTAAACTCATTGCTTTAGTTGACGAGCACCTAGAGTAGTTGTCTGCCGTTCGCGAAACAGCCCAGCCACATCCGCTGCTGGGCAAGTTTTGTTTTTTGTGGATGGTAGGCGAGATCGTTGGGAAATTCTTGATTTCGCTCCGCAAACGCGCTGCGTGGATTAGCTGCAAATTGGATGATTTTTCGGTTATCGTGCCGGAATTAAGCGAGTGGAAATGAGAGCTTCGGAAACAGCTATCCCAAACAGAAACTCCCGTAAATAGTGAAACATCCCAAGCAACTGAGTTGGCTCCGAACCAGGAATCAGAAGACTCTCAAGAATTGTGGGAATTAGCCAAGAAGCGGCTCAAGCGAATCCTGGCAAACCGATGAAGTTACTGCACGGGAAGATACTTAAACAAAAATACGAAATTTCCTCTTCAACGGCGAACACGCTCGCGCTGGAAAACTGTAAAGCTACCTTTAAACTAAGTAAGCGGACACCAGCGGATTCGGATCGGATACATTGTTTCAAACCGATTCCAGAGAGCACTCTATAATATCCCAGTCAAGGCCATCATCGGGGAACAAGGATAATTGCCCCGGCGATACGTTAGATTGACCACGATTGTGATAGGACAGGTGACACGCGGTACACAGAGCGATTAAGTTTTCAGGGCGATTGTCCTCCGGTATCCGATTGCGATGGTGCACCGCTAAAGTTAAAGCACACCGTTCAGATTTGGTTAAGTCGCTTTGTTTGCCGGGTCGGAGGCATTGTTGATGGCACTTAGCGCAGCGCCAAAGAGCGCTTTCTTTCACCGAGAGCGCAATCTCTTGCCAATTGTCGGGATACCTCTTTGGTTTAGGCATAGCGGTAAAAGCTCATCTTTTCAAAATATGTCGATCGCTCTGTTAAGTAAATTCAATTCAAAATTATCAGCAGCTAATCAACTTCAACGCTGTCTTGATTCTCCCACAGGAATTCTGCTAGTAAGCGAAAATCTTCAACGGTCGGCTCATACTCGCAAGCTACGAACCATGCTTCGGTTAAAGTAGCCTATTGTTCGGGAGTCTCAGGTTTTTGGCGCACGGCTGGTGAGGAAATTGGTTCTGATGCGGGCTTCTGATGGGTTAATCCCCGATCTTACCAGTTGTAGTTCAAAATTAAAAAACGAAATTGGAGTTTGTATTCTGAAGCAGGGTTTGCACAACTATCCGCCGATTGCAACAGGTCCAGTCGAACTCTATTTTGAATATATTCCCGACCTAGAAAGCTGAGGGGAAATCATCATGATGAGCTGGGAATTGGGAAAGTCTGGCGCGCAATATGTTAAAGATACGTCCATTCGTTATCCCTTTCCTCCTCCCAATCAAAATATGCCTTGCCGACGAAATGTCTGCATCAGGGCTTCTATGCGGAGTCGGGCCCAGAAGGAACGTATTTTGCGATCGGAACATCCCATCAAACGGATTGCCCGTTAAATGGTTTGTAGAAACGAGTATCTTGAAATGCTCGGTAAATTTAGTTTCACGAACAACTCAGGAGCGCTCGCCTCACACCGAATCATCGATCCACCCGCAAGCCGAACAATCCCAATGCACCGGGGGCGTTTCATATTGGGGATAAGTCATTTCACACCGGGGACATCGATCAGTAAATAGTGGATGGGTATCCAGCAGCTCTAACTGTTGCAAGGCGTGTCCACCGCTGCCGGGCGTTGCAGGATAAGTTCGCCGTCATAGTAGCTTGCACCCTCGGGTTCCCAGAGTTCCTCCGGTTCAGCGTTAGGGTTTTCTTAAAAGTCGGGGCAAGTGTCGGTGTCTGAGCCTGTGGCGTGGACGGCACAAACTAAGTAAGGATTGATTGCGCGCGTAGAGAAGACAGCGATGGCTCCGCCCCGGATGGAGCCTACGCATTCGGGAAGTTTGGGCATGGCGGGTGGATTGGGGTTTGGTTTAGTTTCTCCCAGAATTGGATATTGGAAGCGATCGCACTCGCGTCAAGACACCGCTGCTTTACCCGCATCAAGGATACCTCGCAAAAACTGGACTAATTCAGCAAATTGCTCTGGGTTATTTTCAAGCAACCATTCTGTAAGCATTACTGAGTGCGTAGTTTTCCTAAACTCGACCCGCGCTTCGGATAACTCGGAAAATAGCACATCGAGCAGTTTAGCTGCGTTAATATTTGCGTCAACGTATTGGGGATTTGATAAATCCTGCTGAGTAGTATCTTTCGATAAAAAATCCTTCTTTTCCTTTAACTTAACCTTATTGGTTTCCAGCCCTTCTCGGACTGCTTCGCTGGTAAGAGGTTGTTCTCGCCCCGCATCTTCTCGATTGAGAACGGCTGCTATAGCATCGGGATAGAGCAGGTAATTTTCATACATACACCTTTCCAGAAAATGAATTGGCTCTGGACTCCTTTTCCGCAAATCCGTGAGATCCTGTTTAGTTCTATTTTCCCGGTCAAACACAAATCCAACAGCAGGAGGGTACAAATTATTCCCACCGCTGAGCCGTTGGTATAAGTCAAACATAACATCAGCAAAGTGAGCCTTCTTTCCCGATAAATCCCCCGTGTTTTTGATGCTGACAATTTTAGTTACTGTCAAAAGTTTTGGAGCTAGCTTTTCCAATATGAGCGGGAAGCACAGTTCCTCGGTCGGCCCTTCCACCCAGAGAATGCTATCAGCACCGAAAACATCAGACAAACTCACTCCCAGTTCGGCTAATAGAGAGCGCTGTTCCTTAATATCTTTTGCATTCATCGCTGATGCTTGGGTTTGGCCATCCTCATATCGAAGTTTCACAATAGTTGAAGGATTGGCAGCGGAAATAATCTCGGCCGAATGAGTGGCAATAAAATATTGGTGCTGCGGAAACTCTTTGAGGATTTGTATCAGCTTCTTGGCCGCCCCTGGATGCAAATAAGATTGGGGTTCGTCAATAATAATCGGTCTGTGTTCTGGGGAAGCCAGTACCGCGTAAAGAATCGCCAGCACTTGACCGGTACCAGTTCCACAGTCTGACAAGCTAAATGCCAAGTCTTCTCTGCCGCTTTCGAGAGATTTTGTAGGCCAAAGTAATATTTTAAGGTCGGGAGGCTGACGAGTTTGCTTCGATAAAATTTTAGTTGAAACCCATTCAAACTGTGGAAACATGGTAGAGACGTGCTGATTGAAACTTTCGTACAACTTTTTTTTACTGGGCGATTCCAATAAATGAATAACTTCAGCCAGGTTTGAAGCGCTTGAATTGAGATTTTCATCATTTCCAATAGAGCATTGTCCAACGAACCGCTGGGCTTGAAGTTGGGAAACGCGGTTTGCGAATTCGTCAAAAAGCGTTACGAAAAAATTTTCCTCTATATGCCTGTCTGCTTCATCAGTTTCTTGGCAGAATGTAAAGCGATCGTTCGCATCTTTTTTTATAAGATTTTTTTGGCTCCCTCTATTAAACCCCATCCTCATTGGGTCTGGCCGGTAGTACGTTAACTCAACAGCCGGATCTAAATCTTTGATTGAAATGCCATCCCGGTTTACTGAATGAACCGTTGATTTTGAAACAGTTAACTCTACATCGCTGGGATTGTCCATCCACTTTTGGAATAAAGCAAGCACTTCGGATGCGGGCAAGTACGAATTGCGAGCCGAAGACAATCCTACATAGTAGTTGGGTGATAAATTATCGAACAGGCTGTGAATTTCTGCTTTTGTGAAGATTAAAGTTACTTTGGCGACAGATTCTCGGATTGGCGTTGAATTGGGTTGCGGAAGCGTTTCGATACTGCGGTGCGGGCTTGTCTCAAAGCTCAGGCTCAGAGCTTCCAGCAGCGCTGTTTTTCCTGAATTGTTGGCTCCCACAATAATATTGATGCCGGGTTGGAATTCTAACACCCCAGACTCCCGGAATGACTTGTAATTAAGTAACTGAAGACGAGAGATGTACATAGCTGTGTTTCGGGGCAAACTTTAATCAATAAACTAGCGTAGTTGTAGGAGCGATCGCACTTCTGGTCAGTTAATCCCATCTGGCAAGTACAAATCATCACCTGGCAATCTCCTGCCCGTAACCTCTTGCCGGTTCTCCAACATAACCGAATCAACGAATTCACCAAACCGCAGATTGTACTCTGGTTCAGTACGCTTGATGCTGAATGCTGTGTCAGCCCGCCGTTCGATGGATTCTGCCATGCTGGCTTGCACTAAAGCTTGAGCTTTTACGTTGCCTTTACCTACTTCATGCAACCAATATGCTGTAGCTAATGCAATGGGAATAGGCTTGATTAATTGAGCGTTGCCTTCAACTGGAATGCTTTGAGCTTGCGTAAAATTATATCCGCCAAAAGGCAGAGCCAAGGGCGATTTCCCAGTGAGAAACCGGCTCAAGGCGCTGCCCTTTTTGTCCACCGCACCCATAACCCCAATTGCATCGACTTTGTAGCCACCGTCGGGTAGCTGGTAAACGTGAAGCGGAATTGCACCTAAAAGGATGGTGGCAGAAATAGCTTTAACTGTCATTTGTTAGTTCAAATAAATTATAATGACCAGAGATTAGCCTATTTTTCACTAATTAATCAACGATATCTCTGAGCAAATAATTTAGTTTGCGGACTACCGAACCTAGCAAGTAGTGTTTGCTCTACATAGAGCAATCCACCGCTGAGAATGATGACTTAGAACTTCGCGTTGGCTGTCCTAGGTCGCAGGACTTCGACATTCAGCTCTAGTTTTTCTCCCAGCCACAAAGAATGTGTTGTATGGTCTGCCAGATCGTCGCCTGTTTCGGGATGGACGAGAATATTTAGTTCCTCGCGGTGGAGCATCAACCAGGGAACTACCATGCCAAACTGCGGGGGTAAAAATGCAACTTGATACATCGCTTGGGGGTGGGGGCCGATGGGGCAATCGTGCCAGCGCCCTAGCTGCACCTCAAACTGAGCCAATCCTTCGCGTACACGCGCAGCAGCATCACGACTATCACTGTCAAAGTAAATATGTGCGTGAAAACCAACAATTTCGATGGTGTCTGCTTTCATGATTTTCAGTGGGGTATTATGGGGAGGTTCATTGCAGCCAAATCCAACAAAGAAGTATACCCTAGCTTATTAATTTTACTTGCGAGTAAACATTACTCTTTCACAATACCGCCTATATTTTAGGGTGAACCAATGACTCAAGAAAACAACTGGTTTGAGACAGCACGATTGGGAATGTTTGTTCATTGGAGTCATAGCAGCCAGTGCGGGTACGAAGTATCTTGGCCCTTGGTTGGAGGCGTCTTTAGCTTGCCGTACTGCCAAGATGTCCCGGTAGCAGACTATCACCGCACCGCCCAAACTTTCAATCCGACTGAATACGACCCTCAAACTTGGGCGCATTTAGCGAAACGCTTGGGGATGCAGTACGTGATTTTGACGGCTAAACATCATGATGGGTTTTCCTTATTTCATACCCAGCAATCCGAATTTTCTATCGAGTATGCGCCGTACAAAAAAGATATTGTTCGAGAATTTGTGGAGGCGATGCGGGCGGAGGGTTTGCGAATTGGGTTGTATTTTTCCTTGATTGACTGGCATTACCCTGACTATCCGGCTTTTACAGAAGCCGATAAACCGTATCAGTTTGGGAAATTCCGACAGCCGACGAATTCTCAGTGGGAGCGCTACCTTGAATTTATGTTCGCTCAAGTCAAAGAATTGTTGAGCAACTACGGAAAGATTGACCTGCTTTGGTTTGATGGCGGTTGGGAGCGAAAACCAGAACAATGGCAAGCTAGACAGCTACATGAAATGATTCGCTCGCTGCAACCCCATTTGCTAATCAACGATCGCCTCAGAGGATTTGGAGACTTCGATACCTGCGAGCAATTCATTCCCCCCCAACCGCCTCAACGTACTTGGGAAGCTTGCCTAACTCTGAATGAAAGCTGGGGTTACAACCCGAAGGACACCCAATTCAAGTCAGCTCGCCAACTTATTCATACCCTCTGTGAAGTTGCAGGTAAAGGTGGCAATTTGCTGTTGAATGTCAGTCCTATGGGTAATGGGCAGATTCAATCTGAACAATTGGATTTGTTGCAATCCGTAGAAGCATGGATGGCTGTTCATGCCCAGAGTATCGTAGGAACACAGCCTGGACTGGAACCTTGGCAATTCTACGGCCCTTCTACTCGGCGGGGCAATCGCTTTTACTTATTCTTGCTGATGAAGCCCTACGACTCAGTAACAGTACGAGGTGTACCCATTAAACGGATTCAAGCCGTTTCTCAAGTCGCTGGAGGGGAATCATTACAATACTCCACTCGCTGTGCCATTGTCGATTCTATGTTAAGTGCCGATCCTCTTGGGGAGTTAACAATTCAAGTGCCTGAAGAAGCTCTCAATCCCTATGCTACGGTGATTGCAGTTGATATTGCTCCAGTCAACGATAACGATACTTAAAGGAAGATGTAACCAGTGTAGCGATCGCACTTTTTCACTTCCTACCCCAGTTGCAGATCGCATCCGACGAGGGCAGCCGACAACACTTTTGCTTCCATCCCGTACAGATCGTTCAGCACAACCTTGACATCAGGAAACGCAAAATACTCCGTCAGCTTGCCAATGCGGTAATTAAAGGGTTGATATCGGTGTTTGAAGTACAGTTCCACATTCCCCCGGTGTTCCCACAATCCTAGCAAATTGACAACCACATCCGAGTAATGCGCTCTGACATCCCGCTGCACTTCGGCGATGCGTTCCTCGATCGATCGAGTTGTCACCCCAATTTTATAGAAGCACTGGCCGTCCGCTTTGACCTCCAGAAAATAGAGCCAATTCACCAAAATCCGACGAAGTTGTGCTCGATAAATCAGCAAGTCAGCCCGCCGTTCTTCTAAGCAGGATAAACCCGCAGATAAAGCAATCTCTACAGAGCCTTCTAAATTCATTAACTCTGACAGCAGCAGGGGTTCTTGGACTTTGTTGAACAGCGCCAGGGGAAGCGCACCCACTGGGATTTTACCGAGGTTAGTGAATTGATAAGAGCGAGATCCCTCTGATTCCAACAATCCTTTCAACTGCCACCGAAAGTTTACCAAGTCTTGGGGAATGGCGTAATTTTGTGCGCCGTACTCTTTCCACAGCACCTTCAACTGTTCTAATTCATCACCCTTAAGTTGTATGTTGAAGCTGTCGTAGAGGGGCAGCGATGGGAAAGCTTTGGTTTTAATCCGCTGCGAGACTGGTTTACAAGTTTCCTCAGTGTGGGCGAAGTGGTGTTCTTTCACGTTCCCCTTTTTCGCTGTGAGGGAGCCTCCGCAGTAGAGGCAAGCAAGGTTAGTTTTTCCGCGCACAACTTCATCAATGCTCGTCAGTTCGCCGCTGAGAGCAACACCAAATTTAAGCCACATCGCCTTTCAATTCTCCTTTCAGCAGGTTTTGTAGGTGCACCCGCTCCACATGACCGACAATTTTAACAAATCCAGGGGTGAGGGCTTCTGCCTTGGGAAAGAAAGCGATCGCAGGTCACTCTCAAGCTGGTTCCGCATTTGGGCCCCAGCAGTTATCGGGGCCCAGGTGAACTTTCTACAATGTGCCTTGGGCTGCCGTCTGTTCGATACAACGAGGTTTTTATGTTGCTGAGCTGCTGTCATTTGGCTTACCCGTATTACCAGACCCACTACCTCCAGAAGATGCTGAAGGATTTGATGCGTTTGGGGTTGGGCTGGGGCTTGTCTCGACAGCTTTTGAGGGTTGAGGACGTAACTTATGAACGCCATTCCAACTATCATTATTTGTTTTTACAGACTCGCGATGAGTATTACCGATATTGTCTTGATTCATGTTTGTTCCTTTTTCAATTAAGCTAATTGTCGCCGAATACATACCAATTATAACCACCATTATCATGCCCATGACAAAACTGATTGTGGCGACTCGATCTAAAAAAACTAAGTGTCTACTTTCAGTTTCAGAACCGTTCAGCATTTCTTCGATGTGGTTAGCATTCTTACCGAGAATCCAAATGACTGAAATCACAGTGAACAAAAAGGCAATAAGCGCAGCGCCAAAAATTAAGACCTGTGAAAAGTTTGAAACACCAACTGTTCTTAACAATGTAACTAATAATCCGATGGCGCTAGTTGATAAAGTTAATAATTGCTTATCACGTTCAAGTTTAGTGTTAAGCCATGCGCTTATCATGGCACTGTAAAATGCCCTGTCTTTGGCTTCATAATCTTCTTTGTTCAAAATTTTAATAGTTTCGAGGTTAACAAACTTGACAATCAGACAGCTTTTACTGACGGGGTGACAACCCCGTCAGCAGCTTTTACTTAGATTTTATGAAGTGGCGCTGGAGAGATTCGGACAAAGATTCAACATTCGCCGCCCATGAAGAGGGTATCTCTTTACGAGAGATGGCATAGCCATCAGGTGCGTCCCTCCATGCAGCTATAAGAACTGGGAGGAGTTGTGCGATTTCGTATGCCGTAATATCATCCTTTGGTTGAAAGGTGTATGTCTGTTCAGACCGGAACGACTCTGTTGTGCGAGTGAAACTCATAGCCAATTTCCATAGATAATTCAAAGAACTTTTTAAATGTAGCGGTCGGTAAAAAAAATCGATTAGAACATACCGCTCGACGAGAGTACGGTTATCCGACTCGGGCAAGTGTCCAGCAAACAAAGTACGCACGGTGGGTGACTATCTCATTCTTGTGGTTTTTCGTTCTATTACTTGTCACGAACCCAAAATAATAAGGCGGTCATTAATTGACCGTCTCTCATAAATATAAGCGAGTATTTCCTCGCAAAAGGCAGATAAATTAATTTTCTGCCATTGTGTCTAAGTTATTACCCTTATCACCATCCGGGTTCGTGCGAAGAAATTCTTTACCATCCTGACGGTGGACAACGTGTACCCCCTCGATTTTGCCTCCTTCAGTCATCTCGATAGCTTTTTCTACAGGGGTAAACTTTTGGTTGCCATCTAACAGAACATGACTGATGTTGCCATTTTCGTCTTCTCTTGCATTAACAATTCGTCTATTACCAGCCATTTTTTCTCCTTTGGTGAACTTTATCAACCCTAACGAATATCAGAAAACATAAATTAGAAAACACCGTCTCACTAGAGTACGGTTATCCTACCTGGGTAATTATTTAGTCATTCGCTAAGCGGAGTTAAATATTATCCCTAAGAGATAGTTGAGTTAATAGGGCAGCAGCTCGCACGATTAAGAATTGTAACAAATCTAGAGATGAGAACTTCTGGCTTGAGGGGGGAAAGCAACCGTCATTCGATTTGGGATGCGTGACTTTAATCCTTGCATCCAAAATCTAAAATCTAAAATCTAAAATCTAAAATCTAAAATTGCTCGTCACCAATCGGGAATTTCTTCAGCCGAGGAGTCTGCTTGGGCTTGTGACAGTTGGTGAGTGGGCAACGGATTTTCTGGGGTTGGGGGAGCTAAATCAGGATATATAGTTTTCCTGACGTAGGAAAGGGTAGAGAGTGCGGAGACGGCTCCTCTTACTTGGTCGGGCCGCACTTCTAAGTATTTCTGCAACTGTTCTAAATTGCGGTGGCCGCTGATTTCTTGAATAATCCGCAGCGGGATACCCGCGTTGCTCATCTGAGTCAGGGCCGACCTTCTGAGGCTGTGGGTGGAAGCGCCGATAATGCCGACTTTTTCGCAGGCTTCTTGGAATAGGTGAGAGGCGGCTTCCGGGTTCGCGTGTTTCCAGCGGTGGTTGAGGTGGCGGCTGGGGAACAGGTAGGGGTGTTCGGGATGTTTGTAGGTTTCTAACAGCAGCCTCAACTCTTGAATGATCGGGATAGTGCGGGTGCCGAGCTTGCCTTTGGTGTTGCCCTTGCGGATGATCATTTCGGAGCGGATGACATTCGCTGGGGTGAAAACATCGATGACTTTCAAGCTGCACGCTTCGGCAATGCGGCAGGCGGTGTAGAGACAAACTCCGAAGAGGGCGCGATCGCGATCAGTTTGCAAACCTTCGTTGAACAAAAGTTCGATTTCCTGTTGCGTGAATATCTTGGCCTGCCCATGTCCCTCTATTTTCATGCTTGGTGTATACTCGACCCGACACCAGAAAGTTTGCCGCACTTACTGCATTGCTGCATTGGTTTGGGGTATTTCTTAATGCTATGGGTGAGCGGGGTCAAGGGGAAGAAGGGGCGATAGCCCAACGAGAGCAAGAGCGATCGGTCAATACTACAATTGCCAACCAATATCCCTACCGATCTATCCTCAAACAAGGGTGGGTCGCTCGCGCTCGTATGAACGACTGTACTCCAATTGTATTTTTAAGTCCCTACAGTCTTTTTGTAAGGGTATATCTAACTCTGTGGCAATAGATAAGACGCGCTCGCAATCTGAAACAGTCAAATCTAAGTTTCTCATTTGATAATGAAGGTCTGCTAGGTTGTAAAGAACGATCGCCTCCTTCACAAAATCGCCAATTTCTCTAAAATTTTCCAGTGCCTTTTGCAAGCATTCCCAAGCTTCTGTATATCGTTCGAGTTCGCTTTGAGTATTTCCTAAATTACATAATGCTGCTGCTTCTCCTTCGCAATCGCCAATCTGTCGTGCTATATCTAAATGATGTTGATGGTATTCAATTGCTTAAGGTTGCTACACAGTTCAATCTTTTCGCGGTAGTACCCCCACAGAGTTAACTGTAGGTGTAGCTCTCGCTCGAGTGGTGGATTGAGACGAGTAGAAAAGACGGCGATAGCTTCTTTCCATGCTGCGACGGCAAAAAGATGGTGGCAAGTTTCTAGGTATCCCCGCACCTTGTCTAGATTGGAAGCATCTTGCGGGGGTTTGTATTTTGTCAACCAATTAATTATGGCTCGATATTGGGCGCGTAGCTGAGGTGAAATTTTGCGAAGCTTCAGAGAATTTGCAGCCAATCCTATTTGCGATAAAACTAACTCCCCAGAAGGTAAAATATCTGGGGTTTCTATGTTTTGCTGTTGTGTTTCTAGTGCTTTGTTAGCCATTTATACCTTGGTAGGCGCGATCTGCTCAAGTCTCAAAAAGTAATTCTCTTAACCCTGCTACTGCCTTCACCGCCCTCTTCTTGCTCAATGACTTGTAATTGATCCTAAAACAGAAAATAGCGGGCAAAAGAGACAATCTCAGGCTTGTGGGAATTTTTCTCGATTCCGTGAGCCTAACTGCTGAAATGAGTCAAGCGGTATACCTAGTTCATTGGCAATGGAAAAAGCCTGTTGACAATGCTTGCGAACCAAATCTTTATTACCTGATTTTTGATAAAAGGCTGTTAAATTTAAAAGAACATTAACTTCAGTCAAACGATTGCCAATTTCTCTACAGATTTCCAGAGATTCCTGAAAATATTTCATGGATTCTGAATCCTGTTGACAAATTGCTAGTGTAGTTGCTAAGTTAAATAATGCCTCCCCCTCTCCTGCACGATCTTCGATGGTTCGCATAATGGTTAAATGTTGCTGCTGGTATGCAATAGCTTTCTCGTAATTTTCTAAACCACCATAAGCTTGCGCGAGACTTCCCAAAACCCTTCCCTCTAGCGAAGGGTTGTAGCTTTGACGTAAAATCCTCAGACTCTCCTGCTGGTACTTAATTGCTTTGGAGTATTTTCGCTGTTGACAAAACACCAGCCCTAAGTTGTTCAAAGCGATAGCTTGCCCTTGATAATTATGATTTTTCCATACAATAACTAAACCTTGCCAATGGTAATTAATTGATTTGGAGTGATCTTGTAAATATAAGTAAACAAGTCCGAGGCTATTTTGAATTGCACTTTCATGCTGACAATCGGGAAGTGTACGTGCAAGCTCTAATGCCTGTTGATAATATTCAATGGCTTTTTCCAGGTATCCCTGAGCATAATATACCTTGCCCATACCATATAAGAAAATAGTCTGATAATAGGGATTTATATTAGCTAAGGACTCTAAAAATCTATTGTATAATTTTGATAAATTTCTATAATATCCCCAAGTAAATAGTTGATTATGTAACTGTTCATTTTCTGGCTCAATAATATTAATGACTAAAATCTTTAAAGCTTGATTCCAAGCTTCGACTTCAGATAGATGATGGAATGCCTCCAAATAACCTCGTACTCGATCTAGATTTGAAGCATCTGTCGCGGGCTTATACTTTGTGAGCCAGTTAATAACGGCTCTGTACTGGGTACGTTTAGTCAGTGGTTTGATAGACTTAACAGTGGCTGGCTCGATACCAAGATAGGACAGGATTGAATCACCAGGGGGAGTGATGTTAACTTCATTGGTGATTTTTAATTCTTTAGCTTCTGGTTCAGTAAGGTAGCTCATTGTTTTTCAATTAATTATCAAAAAGTAATTTTCTTAACCCTGCTACTGCGTGTTCACCGTCTTCTTCTTGTTCAATGACGTGTAATTGCTCCTCTATTAGCTCGGCATATTCGTCTATGCCAATTTCCAGCGCTATTTTACTTAGAGTAATCATGGCTGTTTCTACTTCAGGGGATTGTATGCAGGCAAATATATACAAACTTCGCATTCCTAATAATGCTGCTAGCTCGAACTGTTTGAGCAAGCGGTAGGCATCGCTTAAATTATGTATTGCTGATCCTGCTGCCCATTTATCGCCAATCCCAGCGGCAATTCCTAAGCTTTTTTTGTGATATTCAATGGCTGTCTCGTATTGTTCTAAATAAGTATAAGTATTGCCTAAATTACTGAGTGCATATGACTCACCTTGTTTATCGCCTATGTTACGGGCGAGCGCTAATCCTTGTTTGTAATATTTAATAGCTTTCTCGTATTGTTTTGTAGAATTACAAACTACCCCTAAATTACCTAACGCTGTTTTTTCTCCTTCCAAATATCCTATTTCACGGGAAAGTTCTAGCTGCTGTTGATATAAATCCCAGGCTAATGAGTTGTCCAGCAAAGCAAAACAGACATTACCCAAACTGCCTAGCGCAATGGCTTCATTTCTCCTATTCCCCAATTTCATAATAATTGATAAGCTACCCTGCATATTTTCGGCAGCCTTATGGTAGTCTTTTAAGAAGTAGTAGACAATACCCAAATTTCCAAGGGCATTAGCTATTCCTTTGCGATCGCCAATCTTGTGGGCGATTTCCCAATGTTGTCGATGATACTCAATAGCTTGCTCGTAATTTCCCTGTAGTCGGTAGATAACACCAAGGTTTCCTAGTAGTTTTCCTTGATTTTGTTCATGAGATATAGTATTAGAAATTGCTAAGGCTTCTTGGTAAAGCTCGATAGCTACTTGGTATTGACCTAACAAACCATAAATATTGCCGAGATTAGTCAGCGCCGTTTTTTGAGATTCGGGTTCGGGGGCAATCGCTAACTGTTGTTGATGGCACTCAATAGCTTTCTGATAGTTGCCTAAATCGCAATGTGCTAGCCCTAAACTATTTAAGCAGATATCATCAATTTGATGATTAACTTTTCCTAAAATTTCGCTGCACAAATCTATTTGTTCTCGGTAGTAGCCAAAATTACCGAGCTGACTGTGTAATGCTTCATCTAAATAAATATCTTCAGAATTATTGAGAGGAGCAGTCCAAGTTGTAACAGCTACTCCTATCTTAATTAAGTTGGCAGCTTTTTCCCAAGCACCAACTGCACAGAAATGGTAGAATGCTTCTAGATAACCACGTAATTGTTCTAATTTAGGTGAATCTGGCTGAGGTTTGTATTTGGTCAGCCAGTTTATGACCGCTCTGTATTGAGTACGTTTCCATTTCGGAGTAAGAAGTTTTAACGTAGCTTGTTCAATACCAAGTTCAGCTAAAAATGAATCGCCGGAATGTATGGTACTAACTTCTTGTCTAGCCAGTTTTTCTTCAATATTTAGCTCAGCTTTTTTATTCATAAATTCACCTAATTATTGGATGCGTTATTTTGCGACATAACATACTAAATTAAGAAATTGATTGAGATAATTAGCACTTTATTATATAAAGTAAGATAATATCAGATTCTTTTGGAAATGACCAACTGGGTTGGCTAGCTAGCATCAATCACGTCCGAATCTGTTTCAGCTAAGCAAGTTGCTATTTGTTCCGCAACAGAGTCGCCATCTAACTCTGCAATTTCAGCTAATGCTACTTCAATATCCTGAACATCCAATTCTGTAGTTTGGATCAGCCTCCAGACTATGTTCACAGCATCTCGAGCATCCGGCAGTTGAAGGCGATCAAAAATAGCAAGGCTCCGTAAAATATGCAGGAGTGCTTGTTGCCAGTCTTGAATGCGAGCATAACTCATCGCGAGGTTGTAGAGAGCATAGCCTACCGAGTCTTCGGCACCAATTTCTTGGGAATGGATAAAACTTTGGTGAAAATAATCAATACCTTTATCCACATCATCCAAAGCAGTGTAAGCAATTCCGAGACTGATGAGAGCTTCATTTTCGTTTTCAACATCTCCTGCTTTGCGGGCTAAATTGACACTGGCGTGGAAGTAGCCAATGGCTCGTGCAACCTGCTTTAGCCGAATGTAGCAGTTACCAATTGTGCCGAGGGCGGCAACCTGGTTACGCAAATCGCCGATTCGACGAGCGATTTTCAAACCCTGTTTCAAACGCTGAATCGCAGTTTTATAGTGCTTTTTGTGAAAAGCAATGCTGCCTAGTCCAAGAATTGCTGTGGCTTCTGAACCAGAGTCTCCGATTTCTCCTGCCAGCCCTAATGCTGTTTGATAGAATTGCTCAGATTGCTCAATTTCTTGTAGGGCAATATGTGCTTTTCCCAACGCTGCCAGTGCAATCGTTTCAGTGCTCAGATCTCCCAGACTTCGAGCGAGATTGAGAGCCTTGTGGTGAAATGAGATTGCTTGATGATGTTCGCCGATGCCGTAATAAACATTGCCAATGCTGCCTAAAATAGTTCCTTCATTCACTCGATCGCCCAATTTTTTCGCAATATCGAGTGCTTCCTGCTGTTGATGCAGAGATTCTTCAGGATTTCCCTGCATGAGCAAAGCATCTCCTAAACCGCTCAGCGCACGCATTTGTCCTCTTGGGTAAGAAAACTCGATCGCAAGTTCTAAAGCCTGCTGGTAATAGTCGATGGCTGTTTCATGGTTCCAGAGATATTTATTGACATCGCCTAGATTGTTGAAAGAGGTAATTTTGCCCTTAGTATCTCCAATGCGATCGACAATTGACCAATCCTGTTGATAATAATCAAGTGCCCGATCGTACTCACCGATTCCTAGATAAACATCACCTAAATTGCTGAGTACAAGACTCTGAATGTAGTCATCTTCCTGGCTGCGAGCAATTTCTAAGGCTCGCTCCAGAACTGAAGTGGCAGTCTGGTAATCCCCAAGGCTACTGTAGGTACTACCGAGATTGGAAAGGGTTATGCTTTCCTGTTTGATTTGACCGAATTTTTGTGATTCTTCCAGAGCCGTGCGATAGTAATCAATAGCTGTTTGAAATTCCCCAATCGTGTCGCAAGCGTTTCCTAAACCATTTAGTAGGGAGATATTTCTTGTGTGGTTTAGTTTACCTAGCAGCTTCTGATACAAATTGATTTGTTCAGAGTATGCGCCCCAGGTTCCTAGAGCATCGTCTAGATCTTCATCTGTTAAACCAGCAACACGAATCATCAATACTCGATCGGCTTTTTCCCAGTCTTCTAGTTGGAAAAAGTGATAGCAGGTTTCGAGATATCCCCGCACCATCTCCAAATTGGAGCCGGAGGACGGAGGCTGGTATTTGGTTAGCCAATTGACGATCGCTCTGTATTGGGTGCGTTTCCAATGGGGTTTGATAGATTTAAGATCAGTTCGATCGATGCCAAGTTCTGCTAAAATTGAATCAGTAGAGGGTATTAGTCGATCCATTTTTTAGCACCTAATGAAAAGTTCTCTGTCAAATTACTCATAGCTGGACTCCAATTGTTGTTTTAATTCCATACACTCTTTTTTGAGAGGGATGTCTAACTCTGTCGCAATTGATAAGGCGCGATCGCAATACATCAGCGCTTGCTCGGAATACGTCAACTTCTGATAAAGCTTTGCTAAGTTATATAGAGCAGTAGCCTCAGTAGAAATATCACGAATTTTATGCAAAATGTCTAGGGCTTGCTGCAAAGATTCTAACGCTTCTGAATACTTATCATATTCAATGAGAATAGCTCCCAAATTGCACAATGTCATTCCTTCTCCTTGACGATCGCCGATTTCCTTTGCGATTATTAAAGACTGCTGATAGTAATCTATTGCACCAGAAAAATGTTTTTGGGAATAATTAGCACTACCCAAATTAATCAATGCAGTTGCTTCTCCTTGTAGATCGCCGATTTCCCGTGCAATTGTCAAATGCTGCTGGTGGTATTTAATGGCTTGCTCGTAATTTCCTAATGAATCACAGATATTGCCAATATTACCCAAAGCACCGGCTTCTCCCTGTCGATCACCGATTTCACGCGAAATAGCTAAATGCTTATGCTGGTAATTAATGGCTTGCTCGTAATTTCCTTGAGCATCGCAGACATTACCCAAATTGCCTAGTGCATTCCCTTCTGCTTTTCGATCGCCGATTTCCCGCGAAATAGCCAAATGCTTCTGATAACAATCAGTGGCTTTAACATATTCTGCTAGAAAATAGTAGGTATTTCCCAAATTACCTAATGCAGTTCCTTGTCCCTGAAGATCCCCTATTATCTGTGCGATGGTTAAATATTTTTCATGGTACTTAATTGCACCACTGTAATCTCCCAGCAAATGGTAAACATTACCCAGATTTCCCAGCGCATTTCCCTCTCCCTGGCGATCGCCGACTTCCCGTGCGATTGTCAAATGTCGCTGGTGGTATTCAATTGCTAGATGGTAATTTCCTAATGAATTGTAAGTATTGCCTAAGTTTCCTAGCGCCATCGCTTCTCCTTGGCGATCGCCGATTTCTAGTGCAATAGCCAAATGCTGCTGGTGGCAATCAATTGCTAGATGGTAATTTCCAAGTTCGTAATAAGCAAAACCCAAACCGCTGAGTGCTATTCCTTCTCCCTGACGATTCCCGATTTCTCGTGCAATAGCCAAATGCTGCTGATGGTATTCAATAGCGCGGGAAAAGTTCCCTAGAGAATTGTAAGTATTGCCTAAATTCCCTAATACCCTTCCTTCTTCTTGGCGATCGCCTATTTCCTGTAAGATGGCTAAAGACTGTTTGTAGAACTCAATCGCATGGGTAACGTCACCTAAAGAATTGTAGGCAATAGCAAGATTCCCCAGTGCGATTGCTTCTTCCTGAGAATCACCTAGCGATCGCGCGAGTTCCAGATGCTGCTCATGGCACTCAATTCCTCGGTGGTAGTTTCCAGTAGAATTAGTAACAATGCCTAGCCCATTCCAACAAATAGCATCCCATCTAGAATCTAACTTGCCTAAGAGTCTATTGTACAGATCCGATACCTGGCTATAGTAACTCCAAAGGCGCAATTGCGCGTGCAATTCTTCATTAGTAGGTGTATTGAGGTCAATAGAAAGAAGATTCTTAGCTTGTCCCCAATTTTCTACTTCGCAGAGATGGTGAAATGCTTCGATCAAGCCTTTGACCTCCTCTATATTGGAAGCATCGAGATGCGGTTTATAGTTAGCAATCCAATTGACGATCGCTCTGTATTGGGTGCGCTTCCAACGGGGTTTGATAGATTTAATATCGGTTGGATTGATTCCAAGTTCTGCTAAAACTAAATTGCTGGAAGGTATAATACTAACTTCCTGTAAACTCAATTCGTCCTGATTAGATAATTCTGTTATGTGATTCATAAGCTAGAGTTAATTAGTATAAAATACAGAAAATCAAGGCTTTTTAATTGAATCAAGTACATAAGGTTGAGATAACACATAATGCACCAGGTTCGCAGCAGCGGCGGCAGCCAATGGTTGATGCTTTTTATGTTTTGTCCCGTCTCCCCAATCGCAGATAGATTTCACTAAAATCCACGGTGTCCTTGATTCTCTTGCTGCTGCACAAAGTCCAGAGCCTTCCATCTCTCCTCCTTTGGCTTGCGGAAACTGCTTAAAAAGCATAGCTTTAAATTCTGGATCGTCAACTAACTTTTCTCCTGAGAGAATAGGGCTAGGAATAATTTTAGATATCTTCCCGTTAGGAAGAACAAACTGCCATTCATAAGCATTTTCAAAGCGATTAAGTAATGTCCCATCACTTGGAGGAATACTACCGCGAGGTGTTATTTCTTTTCCCGGGCGCTGTCTTTCGTAGAAAATAATCTCTGAGGCAACTAAAACATCTCCTATTTTCTGCTCAGTCGGACATTTACCAAAGGCAATACCCACCATAATAACTGCCTTCGGATTCCACATATCCAGAGCTTGATTAGTTGCTAAGGTAGATGCACCATCATCTACTGATCCCATCCTGCATTTAGTAACAATCGTGTTGTAACAGCCTAACTTTCCACAATAGTATGTTCCTGATTTAGCGTATATTCGTAAAATCTGTTCTTGGTCAGGATAAGGATCAAGCAATTTCAAGACTGCTTGCAGTTCAACACTGGTCGCGGTAATTATTACAACATCACTACTATCTTTTATTTTTTGACATTCTTTTTCATCAATTACTCTGGTTTGTGGGAAAGATGGCGAGTACCAATTTTGCTCATCTAGACTATATTCTTCTTGAGCCAATTCATGCTTTCTATATTTGGTTAGCATTGCTTCGCATTCCTCGATCAAATAATGATTGAGATTTTTTCTAGCAGCTTCTAAGGCTAAATTGCATTTTTGTCTGGCTATATCTATGTGTTCTGCTATTTCATAGGTTATTGCTAATTCTTTGAGAGCTTTTGCTTTCAAAGCACTATCTCCTAGTGTATCAGAGATAGAGTAGGCTTTATATAAATTGTCTACAACTGACTGTAAATCGACTAGGCTTAAGTTTCCGATAGATTGAGAACGTTTGGCTTCTCTTTCGGCGAACGCTAAATTTACTAAAGTTTCCGCCTCTTCTAGTAAGAATTGATTTTCTTGATAAATAGCAATAGATTTTTTATAAAAATCTATTGCTGTCTTATACTTTTGGAGTTCACAATCAATCATACCAAGACAACGTAATCGTCTTGCTTGTATCTCTGGAATTTCAATTTTCTTAAAAATGTCAAAACATTTTGCCTGTAATTCAATAGCCTTGTCGTAATTTTCAAGAAAAAAATGTAGATATCCTAAACTACATATTGCATCTGCTTGCCACACGACATCGTTAATACTGACTGAAATATTTAATTGTTGTTGATAGTATTCGATTGCCATTTCATACTGATGATGACAAGTGAGTAGACTACCCAATCCGGCTAAGGCTATGACTTGTGCTTGTTGATTTGAGGTTTGGAAAGCCACTTCCAAAATTTGAAGATAGTGTTGAGCTGCCTCCTGATACTTGCCTTGAATTTTTGCATTATTTCCCAGTAAAATTAGTTGAGTTATCGTTAAAGCATCTTCTCCATAAATCTGTACCTTGCGAAAATCATTCAGCATAATCATCCAGTTGTTTTAAATGTTCAAGCGATACACTCCTAATTAAATTGTGCTGCCTTAACAAACATCGATCGCCTTCAACTACTCCTTCCACTAAATAGCGATCGCGCAACGCATCCAACGCTACCTGCTGTTCATCTTCATCCCGATCCCAATCCTCTAGATGCGAGAGCCAAAAATCCTCCGGTACTGGACAGCGATATACCGAAGCTTCGCACAACAATATATAGGCATAGCGAACATCTTTTGCCAACCGATTAAAAGTCTTTTCTAGTCGAAATCGCACATTCCTTCGTAAGTTGCGCGTGTATCGATGCAGGTTGAACTTATCATCGGCTGATGCTGTTATTCCCTTAGTTTTCGCTTCTTCGATCGCCTTCTCAACCTCTTCTACTTCCCGTCCATACTGATTCCAGTAAGCCAGAACATTACTATCAAAAGGCTGATTTATAATTTCTCCAGCAATCACCCGCAACGCTAAAGGATGCCCTTCATAAGCACGCCCAATTCGTTCTAAATAGGGTTTACCTGTTGACTCTGTACCAACATCTAATCCTGTTTTATCGAACAATCGCAACCGTTCTGGTTCTTCGAGACCGCTCAGAGGCTGGCAATACCAAAAATTTTGATACCTCGTTCCTATTGTTGGGATTTGAGCGGGTAAATCTTGCGAAGTTAGGATGATACAGCTTTCACAAGAATCTGCGGCTAGCAAACTTTCAAAAAATCGCACCCACCACTCATCTTTAAAATCACTCCATCCCTCTTCTTCATTCCCCTGTAAAATGTTCTCTAAAGAATCAAGTTGAACCAAATAGCGATTCTCTTTTAGATGTCTCACCAACCGATATAACAGGCGCTGAGTATCTTTGCGGTCTTCCGGTGTAATCAGTTCGCCCCACTTCTCCAGCCACCTCGCCGCTACGCTAGCAAAATCATTAGATTGCTGTTCGTCCTCAAAATTCTCTTCGTGAAACTTACTCCAATCTCCCTCAAACCAGTCTGATAACTCGACTGCCAATCTTTCCCCCAAAGCCGTTTTACCAATCCCTGTAATCCCCACAACTATTAATAATCGACAAGAGGAGCGAATTCGAGGACTCAAATCCTGAATCAGACTTTCCCGACCAACCCAAGTATCATCAAGTGCAAAGAAGTTGAGCGGACGAACATTAGAGGCGGGTGAACTATCAGTCACAGGTGTTTGTAAAGGATTTGGGAAAACTTGTTTGCGTTCGCGCGGGGCTAAAGTTTGTAATTTACCGATATCCGGTTTGCGAGTTCTAGGTTGATTAGTCAGACGACGGTAAAGCAGTTCATACCCATCTGTATTATTCAACCTATAGTTAGTCGCACCGCGTAGAGTTTTGGGAATAAAATTAGTGTCCTGGGGACTAAAAGTGACAGGGATGAACTTTGAGTTTTTACCTTGAGCATCGTAGAGTTCTTCAATAATTAACCCACTCTCCCAGGTTGCGCCCTTACCTTTTCCCACTTCTTCATGCCCTCGAAATCGCCGATGGTACTGTTCCGTACAGACAACCAGCACAAAATCTGCTGCTTCAACCTGGTTCAGCATCCAGCGCTGCCATCCTTCAGCCGGCGAATCTTCATATTGGTCAATATTGCAGTCAATACCATCCTCGCGAAAGCGATCGGCAAGTTCCAAAATCCGCTCCTTGTGTTCTTGGGAGTCATGACTGTAGCTGATAAAAACTTTTGGAGGTGTAGAGTCAGAACTCATGATTTGAGCAGATTTAGGTAAAAGGAGTGGCAGAGTAGATTGTTGGGAAGATGTCTTATCCGCCTTCTCAATCTGAAGCTTTGCCAAAATCTGAAAAGCAAACGCACTCGCATTCCGTGCAGCCATTTCCTGAGAGCCACCTGCATCGGCTTCACTCTTACCATCAATCAAGTCGGAAATCCCACGGATAACCAGTGCCGAAACTTGGTGATTGGCATGAGCCGCTTGTAGCAAGCCCCGCCCCTCCATCTCCACAGCTACCGCATCACCATAATTCAACTGGATAAACTTAAAAACATTAGACTTGCTTGAAGCAATCACTTTTTCCCCGGCGGCAATCGGTGCAACGAATACGCGGGGGGTAGACTTCGGTGCAGATGTCAGCCTTTGCTGCCAGTCCGATTTCTTCGATTCAGCCCTCGCTCGCTGTATTAAGCTGTATGTAGATAGCCCTAAATCGGGTCTGGGTTGAAATTTCTGTTTTGCCTTGCCAGACTCGTAACCATAGACCTTCGTCGCGGCTACCACATCACCGATCGCCACATCCTTGATGCCGCCAGCCACTCCCACAAACAGGATGACACTGGGATTGAAGTAGGCGATCGCCCTTTCCGCTTCCCCCGCCGCCCCAGCATTGCCTGCACCCACTTCGACAATGCCAACTTCCCACGACGTAGCGTTAGCAACAAATTTTCCGCGTTCGTAAATTGTGCCTTGGGGGTGCATCTCCTCCTGTAAATCGGTGAGATGGGTACGGACAGCCATATATTCAACCGGAAGAGCAGTCAATATTACTGCGCGAGGCATGGGTTAATCCTTGAAATAATCTGAATATCCACTATTTTGGCTATTTAATCAGGATTTGCCTAGAGAAAGAGAGAATTTCTTTAGCTTGCTGGTAAATATTTGTTAATCAGTCACAATAAATATAGGATTTGAGAAACTGGGAGTCAGCCATGAGTGATAAAGACCAAATTATTGAAATTTTCTTTAAGGAATACGACAAACTGAAATCTGAGCAGGCTCAAAGGATTGGTTTTCGGGATAACCTGCTTTATGTAACGCTGGGTCTGTTTGTAACAGTTGTGTCATTCGCTGTTTCTAACCCGTCCAACTATTACACTTTACTGGTGATTCCTTGGGTGTGCCTCATTCTGGGCTGGACTTATGTGGTCAATGATGAAAAGATTTCGGCGATCGGCAAATACATCCGCTACAAGCTGGTTGATAAAGTGAAGGAATACACGGGCTATACGGATTTGGAAACCCTCTTTGGTTGGGAGATTGCTCACCGTGACGACAAACATCGCAAGCGCCGTAAGATTCAGCAATTAATTGTGGATCAAATTACGTTTGTCTTTTCGGGAGCGATCGCTTTGGCAGCATTCTGGTTCCTGGTTCCCAACCCGCCTCTGGGTGTGACAATTATTTCCTGGGTGGAAATTATACTTCTAATCGTATTGGGAGTAGAAATATTTATTTATGCTGATTTGGCAAAAGGACGCTAGCGTTTAATGCTAAAAAAGTGGACAACTAAGTTTTCGCAACTGACAACCTAAGCGATAAATTTGGTTTATCAAGAACCAGCGATTCGTCGGCATAATTCCAGAGCAATTTCATCCTGTTGGTCTGTGAGTAAACGCAACAAATGGCAGAAAGCCTCAAAGACAGACTTATTTTGCCGGAGTCGATTTTGGTCTCGCACCCAGACAGTATTTAGGAGGCAGGCAAGGGCTTCAGTTATCGACTTTTCCTTGAGAATATAATCCAATTTTTCCTGTTTTAGCATCTCTTCAAACCAAAGGATTGCTTTAAGGCGAATTGGATCTGCAACGGGTTTTTTCAACCATTTGGCGAACAAAGCAATGCGATGCTTGGATATGGGTATGCGCCTAAACCAATCTTCAAAAAGACACCTCATTTCTTTTATAAGAGAACTGTGACGTTCATCCCATTTATCAATTGAAAATTGACCGATACCAATAAGTTCCTCCCAAACCTCCGCATGGTAAGACCACTTAAACTTAGCGGATTCTGGAGGTAATACATAATTAAGAATAGCACGTGTAGTCGCAACATAGTTGAGTGGAATAGAAGTTTGCTGCAATCCATATTGATGGAATGTCTGCATAAGAATTTCAGACCAGTAATGTGCTTCTTGGGGAAGGTCTAAAATGGGTTGCCACAGTTTTTCTGGTTGTTCATTTAAATCCATATATAAAATAGCTATACCAACACGCTCTAATACCCACTGTTCTAGCTCATTTGGGTAAAAATTTTCACTGTGCCATTGATTCCCTTCTCCAGATACTGATACTCGTCGCATCACATAAGATAGTGCTTCGCTCCAAAACTCTATTATATTACAACGCTCTTCTGCATTAGTGACTTTATCAAGAGTAGGAAGCCAAGCATGAGCTGCTTGTATAAGCTGAAAGTCTAGGTCGTATTGTCGTCTTGGTATAGTTTCGTCAATAGCACGAAAGCGATCGGATTCATCGATTAACCTCCACGTATTGATTGTGGATGGAGCAACCGCTTTAACAAACGCTTCTAATTGTTCTTTTACCCATTTATTTACTTCCTCTGAAAACTGTTGAATTAATTCTCGCTCTATTTGAAAATCTTCGACGAAGGCAATACGATTCCGAACAAAAGCCCATGCAAATAGAAATCGTCGCAGGCGAGTAAAGTCTTCAAGAAGAATTGAGCGTAGTTCTGCACAACGGCAAAATAAAATCTTTACTGCCTTGTAATGCCGAGCAAACACCATCAGTGCTATGAGGTAGCGAGCTTCTTCATTATCTTTATCCTCAGCCCAGATTAGAGGGAGTGCTTCAGCAACAAAACAATTCCAAGTAGAATCTGCTGGACTTTCAGGAAGATCAAACCGCTCTGATGGAGGAGGGTCAAGAACAATATCTCGAAGATAATCTAGGCACCATTGTTTACGTTCAGGATATTGAGCCAGCCAGTTACGATAAAAATGGAAAAGTACAGCAATCCCCCCACAGACACAAGCTGCTATTTCGCTGGGAGCGTATTGATTCTTTTGGTAACTATCATCACCATCACCTATGGAAATGATTTGTTGAACTTGTTCCCAAAACTGCTCAATGTCATTTTCTGTTAGTGTCTCCTGCCGATTGAGGTACCTACGACAGCGCATTGGGAAAATTAGGATTAGTAAATTAAATTCTTTGTTACGAAGTTCGTCAGCACGCTCTGCTTGTAAGTCATTAACTTTTGTATTAATAATGATATTACCGTATTCTGGATCTTGCTGAATCTGATAATTATTTATGTCGAAAGTCAAAATCAACTGTTGCAGAAAATCGCGAATCTCATCTTCAGAGTTAACCAAAAATCTAGTTTCCCATCTTTGCCGGGCCTGTTCAAAAAATGCTCTCATAGCAGGGGTCTTGAAAAATAACTCAAGGGCGATTTGGCGCAAATATTTTTGTCGATGTTCCAGATTGTTGAATTGTTGTGCTAATTGAAAAAAGAGTTTTCCTTTTAGAAAAGCACCCATCATTAAGTGATTCCGCCCCTCCACAAGTACCCTGGTTTCCCAAAAGTATATTTCTGGTATGCTAAGAATTGGTTGGAGAGAATTTTCAAACAGAGCCGGCAGTCGCTTACCCACGTCGCAGAGAACCTTCAAGAAAGCGACACTTTTGACTCGCCTTAATACAGTTAGGATATCTTCCTCAATAGGTTGTTTTTGATCAATACGAAGATAAAAATATTTCTCCAGGGCCATCAGTGCAACTTCAACAGTGTGAGGAATATTTCCTAACCCGGCTGACCAACCATAGACCCTAGAATCCCCAATAAACTCCCGTTCCACATTATCTATTAAAAGAACAATAATTCCAGGATGACGACAACTTTCTTTCACAAACTGAGCTAAAAATTCCTTCGTATCCCGCTCCTCTTGTTCCTCTACATATTCGTTAGCTTTTATTTCAGTACGGTGCTTCCACCTATCTGTAGTGAAGTCTACCAACCGGGCAATTAATTCCAATCCTTCAAGAAAGTTGATTTGCAGAAATGCTAAAAATGGGCCATGAGTGTATAGTGATGGAGACCAGTTTATGATACCTTCCAATTCAAGCCAATCTCTGGGACTCAAGTAGCTAGCCCACTCATATCTTTGGCGATGACAAATAAGAACGGCGAGAGTAACTTCACGAGCTACAGCCGGATTAACGTGAATTAGTGGCCAAAGTGTTTTTCCCTCAAGAATTACCTTACGAAAGTCATCATCTACATCTCTTCTAGGTCCATCTGGATATGGTTCAGGTAAAGGCTCATTAGGATCGAAGCGCGGATCTGAACTGGTTATTATCGACACAAGAATAGAACCTTGCCCCTCATTATCTTCGCTACTAATTTCTCCCGTTCTCTGACTAGCTCTAAGGGCAAAATCGCTGACAAGCTCAGGAAGCTCTCTTGCTCCAGCTAAAGCTACATAATAAAACTGCTTACGGTCTTTGTAGAGAGAAGAACTGTAATCTTTTTGTGCAAGGAGTGCTTTTTCTCCCAACAGAAGTCCGATTTCAGCCGCCTCCTGCCGCAGTATCGTTCCGTGAGGCGCATAGTCAAGCCATAGTTTCACAATTTGCCCAATTTCAACAGGTGCTTTGACAATAAATTCTTCGTGATGTTCATAAATAAAACCAAGCATTGCCTGCCAGAATGGCCAGTGAGGGTAACGAAAGGTTGCTGAAAATTTAGTCTCGTCAAACCCTTGGGTACGAGCTATCTCAAGGTATTGTGGATCTGGTAGGGTCGCAGATACTAAAAATCTAGTGAGCAGACGCTTAAGTAATAGCCCCTCATTTTCTATCAAATTGGAGCGAATGAGTTCTAGCAGTGGGAGGGGATTTGCAGCAAATACTGGAGCTTCAAGTAAAATATCTTGTGCTAATAAATTAGCTTCATCGGCAAAAGTATCTAAGGTTTGGTGCCATTGGGAAATGTCGCCAATATGTTCTAGTAGATAAAGTCCATAGAGACGGAGAGCCCTGTGCCACATTGGGAAGGTCAGGCGTTCTCTGAGATAATTTACAAGGTCGTCCTTATGGGATACGAGAAGTCGAAACCTAGACCATTCGCCATACAAATCGTGCTGAAAAACAATACTATCATCAGGCGTTTTACTACAGATATTTTCGCTAAAAATATTCCTAATCAATTGCAGTTGACTTACTTCAAAATTATCGATTGGAATAGCTTGCTTTAGTGTTTCTGCTTGACGTTCAGCTAATAGTTTGACAAAGCGCATTCTTGCTGGGCCTTCATTACCGCGTGCTATTTCTGAATTCCAGAACCATGTAGCAACGCTTGATTCACCAACCCATGTTCCTACTTGAACATCATCTCCGAGACTTAGCCTGATAGTTACTAGGTCTAAAATTTTGAGATTTCCAAATATCTCTCTTAGATGGGTTTGATATTTAAGCCTGCTAGCACTAGGAAATTCTTGCCAAATAGGTTCGAGTTGATCAATAGATAATGGATTACACGGAAATATCGGCCATTCGTTAGTGAAAATGCTTTCTCGGATTAGGTTTTCACACAAACGTGACCACTCTTGTGTTTGGGAAGTTACTAATAATATCCATGACGATGATTCTTCCTGAAAATTAAATAATCTCAAAAATGTTGAAAGTAGTTTAAAAGAATTAGGATTGTATAGTCTATCAATTCCATCAAGAATAAGTATAGCAGGTTCATTAGATAGGGTTTTAATCATGCTTTCTAATGAATTGGTAAGCTGTAAGTCCGCCTCAAATGAGGCAAAATCAATTTTCTCAAAAGATCTAGCTTCAAACCAAAGAACAGATTGGTTTTCACCAATCAGCTTTTCAGCATAATCTCTAGCTAAAGAAGATTTTCCAACTCCAGAGATTCCACGAAGAACAGTTACACGGCTTTCAGTACAAGCTTTTTCAAGTTCCTCTAGCTGATTAGCTCGCTTTAAATATACTTTGCCCCCAATTTTGTTCGAGACTTGTTCCATTACTTGTTGGCTTTTTCTAAGCAATTTTACTCGATCCAAATCGATAGAATTAGGGGCTGGATCTTTTTTTGGTAAGTTAGATTTGAGAAAATCAATGAGAAAAGCAGCGGAGGCTTTAGCAGCCAATTCGCGAAAGGAGTCGTCTTTAAACTCGTCAGCATAATCACAAACACCTTTGGCAAAAATCATGTAGTCAAGTTCTTGAATTTCTGAAACTATCCCAATAGCTTCGCCTTCCATTTCTAGTCCAATAATTTTTCTCTGAAATTCAGCGATATTGTTAAATATTAAGGGATTTTGTTGAACAGCCGTACCTGTAGCAATCGGACTTAAGTGAATCCTAAAATCGGGATCTAGTTCAGGTGAATCAGGAGAGTAAAATTGAGATTCCTCAAGCCATTTTTTTCCTTTGATAGTGAGTTTAAAACCTTCTTTCTCTATCCATTCCTTTTTCCTCAGTCTTTCCATTGCTGCCTTGCGATTTGGGCAATACCGATTGATATCAGGATGTTTAGTTGGGTGCAACGCTCCATTTTGCTCAAAAGCTGCTAATATACGCAGCAACCAATTAGACTGGTAATCTATAGAGAGCGGTCGCTCATTGATGAATGATGGTCGCCATTTATTTATCATTTCCTGTACTGCTATCTTCCACTTCGGTTTCAGATTAAATGTAGTGATATCTGGTTGAAAGACTTTATCTTCTCTTTGAACCTTAAGCTTTCCTTCGTCGTACCGAAAGACCCGATCAGCGACCAGAACATCTCCCAGAAAAACGTCACCGCGTCTCCCAGCACAAATTCCACACATCGCCAAGCATCGGGGGCTAAGTTCTTTCGTTAACTCCGTTGCCAGTGCGGCTGCTTTTGTGGCTCCCATTCCATTTGCCCACATTGTGGCTACGCGAAACGAAAAGCCTTGTTCGCTTTCAAAATCGCGGAAATAATATTTTGTGAAGTTCTGGTTGCTAAATTTTTCCCATGCCTCTTCGCCACCAGTAACTTCAAGTAGAGCATCAAACTCTTCCTTGAGGGCTGCAATGACTAAGACATCTACATTTTGACTTTCACTTAGCATTTTTTTGCCAATTAGTTTCTGGTTGGTTGCCTATATATAGACTAGGCTGAAATAGCTACTGTCTGCCTTGACCTTTGTTTCTTTGTGTCAACTGTCAATAAATCCCCTAAGCCAGATGTTTCCTTCACAATTTTGAACAGAAAAAGCTATGATCTTTCTAAGCGCCTGCTGCATTGATTAGGAAAATTCAACAAGGACATTGTAACAAAAATTAAACCAGTAAGCAAATTTGGAATAGCAGGATGTCATTAATAATATTTACAGAAAAAACGATCGCAAGTACAGTAGCAAAATGCAACTAAAAACTGGGCAAATTGTCAAGGTGCGATCGCGCCAATACCTCGTCGAAGAAGTCGCACCCAAATTCTCCGAGGATACAGACACCTTAGTGCGACTGTCGTGCTTAGAAGATGATGCCTTGGGAGAAAGCCTCGAAGTTCTGTGGGAGCGAGAAGTTGACGCCGTAGCGATCGGCAATAACTCTTGGGATTCCGTCGCGAAGCGGGGATTCGACAATCCTAAACTCTTCTCAGCTTACCTGCACACCCTGCGCTGGAACTGCGTTACTTCAACCGAACCCAAGCTATTTCAATCCCCCTACCGAGCAGGCATCGAAGTCAAAGCTTACCAGTTAGAACCCCTCCGCAAAGCCTTACTCATGCCGAGAGTTGGGTTATTTATTGCCGACGACGTAGGCTTAGGCAAAACGATCGAGGCGGGACTGATTTTGCGGGAAATGCTGATCCGCCAGAAAGTGCGACGAGTTGTGATTTCTTGCCCCCCGACAGTCGTGCGGCAGTGGCAAGAAGAAATGGAAAGCCGCTTCGGGCTCAGTTTCATAATTTGCGATCGCTCCTTTGTGGCCACCTGCAGGCGCGATCGCGGGTACGGCATCAACCCCTGGACAACTCACACCCGCTTCATCATCTCCCATGCTTTGCTCAGAGATGAAACCTACACCGGCCCACTGCGAGATTGGCTGGGCGAATTTGCAGCCGCATCGATGCTGATTTTAGATGAAGCGCACAATGCCGCCCCTGCCAGCGGTGCTAAATATGCCGTTGATTCCCAGCTAACTCGCACTGTGCGAGATTTAGCGCCTCGTTTTGAACATAAGTTATTTCTCTCAGCAACGCCTCACAACGGCCATTCTAATAGTTTTGCAGCGTTGTTAGAAATTTTAGATCCGCAGCGGTTTTGCCGGGGTGTCCCCGTGCGCGATCGCAAATTACTCGACTCGGTAATGGTGCGCCGTCTCAAGCGAGACTTGCGGGAAATTGGCGATGATTTTCCGAGAAGGGAAGTGATTGCGATCTCGATCGACAATCTGCCTGAAACTGCACCCGAACTCCAACTTTCGCGCTTGCTGCAACACTATCGAGAATTGCGAGAAGAGCGATTGCAAGGTGAATCTCGCAGCAACCAAGCAGCGGCGATGTTAGTAATTACCAATTTGCAAAAGCGCTTGCTGTCATCTATTGAAGCCTTTACTCGCACGTTGAAAGTTCACCGAGTAGCTTTAGAAAAGCAAGTTTCTAAACAGCCAATTTTGCGCTTAGAACGCTTACAACTGCTGTCAGAATCGGCGGGAGGTGATGATGAGCGGGCGGAACTGCCAGAGGAAGAAGTGCAGGCAGAAGAAGACGCGCAAATGGCAGCGGCAACTGCTAATAGTTTATCACAAATTACCCAGCGAGAACAAGAGATTTTGTCAGAAATGGCGGAAATTGCCAATGCTGCTCGTTATCAACCTGACCCGAGAATTATTAAGTTAATTGACTGGATTAGAGAAAATCTGTGTCCTGATTTAGGGCAGCCAAATGCTCAATGGTTAGAGCGGCGCGTCCTAATTTTCACAGAATATACGGATACCAAACGTTACTTAGAAGAACAATTGCGATCTGCCTTTGCCAATTCTCACTTAGAACACCAACGAATCGGCGTTTTTCATGGTGGCATTGGCGAGGAACGGCGCGAGGCTATTAAACAGGCATTTAACAGCGACCCAGCCAGCAATCCCCTCCGCATTCTGATTGCCACAGATGCAGCACGAGAAGGGATAAACTTACAAAATTATTGTGCTGATTTATTCCATTTTGACATACCTTGGAATCCCAGTCGCATGGAACAACGCAACGGTCGCATCGATCGCAAGCTTCAGCGTTCGCCTGTTGTTAATTGCCATTATTTTGTATTGCCACAGCGAATTGAAGATCGAGTTTTAGAGGTTTTAATTCAGAAGACAAAAACCATTCAAGCAGAGTTGGGAACTTTGACACCTGTTGTTGAAAAAAGTATGTCTCGTTTGCTGCACAATGGGATTATTCATAAAGAACTGGGAAAAATTACTCAATCCCTTGAAGAAATATCTGTAAGCTGCGTTAGTCCTAATTCAACTGCGCCGTTAGAAACATTTAATACTGACGCCCCCTACACAATCAACTCAGAAACAATTAATCCTAACACATCCACCGCCATTGGCGAAGAATTAGAAGAAATTCGCCTTCGCAAACAAGACCTCACTAAACAGATTTCCGAACTCCAAGAAATGCTCAAGAAATCGCGGGATTGGTTAGGTTTAGATGACCGCCATTTCCGGGATGCAATCTCCGCTTCTTTGGAAATTTTAGGTGCACAGCAACTCAAACCCATTGACGTAATCGCAGCAAACCACAATCCAGAAACAGCGAAATGGGAAATCCCTGCACTTAACCAACGAGTCGGGGCAGATCCAACTTGGACAGTGACGCTGGATACCTTGAGAAAACCTCGCCAAAGAAGTCAACAACTGTGGGATTGGCGTAGGGAATCTCCCATCCGACCAGTAGTTTTTCGTGACCCTGGTTCTCTGGATGGCGAAGTGGTACACTTGCATTTAGAACACAAAATTGTGCAGCGATTATTGGGACGATTTTTAGCCCAAGGATTTCTGCATGATGAATTAACTCGCGCTTGTATTTGTCTCACGGATGACCCGATTCCTAAAGTTATTGCCTTGGGGAGATTGTCACTTTATGGAGAAGGTGCTACCCGACTTCATGATGAAGTAATTGCCGTTGCTGCGGAGTGGATTGATCCGGCAAATAGGGGGCGGAAAAAACTGAAGCCTTTGGGAGAGGGAGAGAAAGAAAATGTATTGGAATTGTTAGAAAATTCTTTGGCAAATCCGCGATTGCGAGAGGTTTCTGAAGGGGTAAAAGTTCGCCTAAAGGAAAGTGCGTCTCAGGATGTTGAGGAGTTAATTCCGAACCTGGAAAGTCGGGCAGAAGTATTAGCCCAAAGGGCAAAGCGGAAGTTAAATGAGCGCGGTTTGAAAGAAGCAACTGAGATGAAGAAAATTTTAGAACAGCAGCAACAGCGCATTTTAGCACGGCAACAAGAAACTCAAGCGATTCAGTTATCTCTTTTTCCAGAAGAGGAACAGCGACAAGTGGATGCGGATAGGCGTTATTGGCAGAAACGTCTGCAAGGTTTGTCTGAGGAATTAGTGAAAGAACCGGCTCGAATTGAAGCAATTTATCAGGTAAAAGCGGTGCGAATTGAACCAGTGGGGTTAATGTATTTATATCCGGTGTCGGGTTGAGTCGGGGTAGGGTGCGTCAGAGTCTAGGTAGGGTGCGTCAGGTGATTATCCATAGTTATAGTTGGGTATTTTAAAGCTGACGCACCCTACAATTTAGGAAAGTAGGGTGCGTCAGGCGGTTATTCATAGTTATAGTTGGGTATTTTAAAGCTGACGCACCCTACAATTTAGGAGAGTAGGGTGCGTCAGGCGGTTATTCATAGTTATAGTTGGGTATTTTAAAGCTGACGCACCTTACAATTATAGCTAAAGTCAGGAGGAACAATGGCACAAGATCCAGAATTAATCAGACATAAAGAATGGTTGGGATTCCTGCAACCAGTGGGACTTGTTGTGCAGGGTAAACGCATCTAAATTAATTTGACAAACACCTAAATTTGTGCATTACTAAATAACTAAAAAAAACTTTTAAA
>NZ_JAUBRP010000052.1:0-45483 GCF_036701935.1 Microcoleus sp. M2_D5
CAACAAACTACATTGAAATTTAGTCGGATTTAACTGTAGCATATTTTGGGTTCCAGTTAAGATGCGTTTACCCTGCAGCGGTAACCACAATCCGAACAAACTTGGCTGGTTGGTTCCCATCTGCTGATGACAACAAACTCACGTCCAACTTTCTCCGACTTAGACTCACACATTGTTCTGAATTCCCGCCATCCAGCGGAGCAGATTGCTCTGGATAATTTGCGGTTCTTCAGGAGTCCGGAGACGTTTAAATCTTCTAGGGCGATAACTTGGTTCTCGTTTATCACCTTAGTCGATAGTTTATGCAGAAAGTCCTTGCGGATATCTCGCAGTTTTGCTTTGAGTTTCGCCACCTTCAATCGCATCCGTTCACGCCGCTTTGATGTTTTAGAGCGTCGTGATAACTTGCGTTGAGAGCGTCGAATTTTACGGTCTAACTTTGAGTAGCTGGGGCTTGCCACTCGCTCTCCCGTGCTGAGCGCCGCAAAAATTTTTATGCCCAAATCAATACCCACTGCTGGGTTAGAAGCTAGCTTGGTTTCGGGCTGCACCTCAACAACAAAACTAAGGAAGTAGCGCCCTGCGGTGTCTTTAATAACGGTGACTGAACTTGGTTCAGACGGCAGAGGTCGCGACCATTTAGTCTTAATACACCCAATTTTGGCTAAGAAAACCTTGGCAGCTTTGATGCTAAATCCCCCTTTTCGGAAACGGGCTGACTGTCTGTTTGTCCGCTGCTTAAATTTAGGGGGATTAACCTTTTTGCCTTTTCTTTTTCCCTTAATAGATGCGAAAAAGTTGTTCCAAGCTACACCTAAATCAGCAATAGATTGCTGTAATGGGATATTAGAAACCTCGCTCAACCACTCACGCTCTTGGGTCTTTTTGGCTTGAGTAATGCATATTTTTTGCAAATCTCCATTGCTAGGTAGTTTCTCCGATTTCTTACACAGTGCCAGAGCGTCGTTCCATACGACTCTCACACAACCAAAGAGCCTTGCCAGGTCTTTGCGTTGTTGCTCGGATGGATAAATTCGGTACTGGTAGCGTGATTTCATGCTAGTATTGTACACCATATATCCGTACAAACTCATGAAAAAACGATTAGATTTTAGGCTCGAAGACTTTGAATTAGAGATACTTGAAAAATATTGTGTGGCGGTTGGCAGAACTAAGTCTGATGTTCTTAGAGAGTTAATTAGGAATTTGAAAACCAAGAAAAAGCCGTCCTAGAAGGACGGGGCTTGAATCCCATTAATTTTGGTCAGACCGATCGCTCGCCGGAGTCCGGCAAAGGGCAGAATTTTATAGTGCGATCGAAAAAAACAGCAAAATTCTGGCATTCAAGCTTTTTCCTTCCTTCTACTTTCTAACGAATCCCTTCAGCAGAGCTGCCTTTCTTCAGTCTGTGCCGCCCTTTCCCTATATGATCGATTTAGAGAAACAACTCAATCAACCGCTAATCATGCCAAAAACAGTAGCCGATGTAATGAGCCGGGAGCCGATTTTGGCGCGACCCGAAATGCCCTTGAACGAAGCGATTAAAATTTTAGCCGATCGACGCATTAGCGGTCTTCCCGTCGTTGATGAGAATGGCTTGCTGGTAGGAGTCATCTCCGAAACCGACTTGATGTGGCGGGAAACCGGCGTAACTCCGCCCGCTTATATCATGGTGCTCGACAGCGTGATTTATTTGGAAAATCCATCTCGTTACGAGCGAGAACTCCACAAAGCTTTAGGACAAACAGTAGGAGAAGCGATGAGTACAGAGCCAGTTACCATCGGGCCCGACAAATCTCTCCAAGAAGCTGCCAAACTGATGCACGATCGCAGCATCCACCGATTGCCGGTGGTCGATTCGGCAGGCAAAGTAATCGGCATCCTCACTAGGGGAGATATTATCCGATCGATGGCTGCGGAGTCTTAAATTAGCTGTTGCAGTTCCAGGACTGTATCAGAAAATGAGTCGTGAAGCGAAGCTATCCCGTAGGGAATCGCTCCTTAAATCTCGCTCGCTTTTGGCAATTACCAATTACCAAATCTAAAATCTAAAATCTAAAATCTAAAATCGAATGAGCATTACCCCTGAGTCTGTCGAACAATTGCTGAATTCCGAGGATTTTGGCGAAAGACTGCGAGCCGTCAACCAACTGCGGCAACTAGAACCCGATATCGCCTATAAACTAATTCAAATTGCGATCGGCGACAAAAACGTCCGGGTTCGCTACGCAGCAGTCAGCCAGATATCAACCCTGGGCACGCAGAATCTGCCGAACGCTTTAGAGGTACTGCGAAACAGCCTGAACAACGACCCCGAACCCGACGTGCAAGCAGCCGCCGCCGATGCTTTGGGCGCATTGAAATTAACCGATGCTTTAGAAGATTTGCAGCAAGTTTATAGCAGTACCTCTGAATGGCTGGTGCAACTGAGCATCGTCGCAGCTTTGGGAGAAATGGGAGATCCAAAAGCCTTTCCGATGTTAGAAAATGCCCTGACTTCTGAAAACGAATTGATCCAAACCATTGCCATCAGCGCATTAGGTGAATTGGGAGATAAACGCGCGCTGCAGCTGCTGCTTCCCTACGCTTCCAATGCTGATTGGCAGATCCGTTACAGAGTAGCTCAAGCTTTGGGACGGTTGGGCGGTAAAGAAGCAGAGGCGGCTTTGGAAATTCTCGCCAAAGATGAGGTTGAGCAAGTTGCTCGGGAGGCTAAAGTCGGACAAGAAAATAGTGTGAAATCTTGAGATTGCTTTGGCGATCGCGAACAAGCCTGCCCGGTTGTGAATTTTGAATTAATTTAGAATTTTTTCTGATGATTCTACTAAAAACTCTGTTCGCGATCGCACACATATTTCAGAAACCCGGTTTCTTCTCACATCTTGCACCATTCTCAAGAACAGGCTTTCCGGCCTGTTCCACAAAGAGTGAATTTTTTTCTTGTGGAACAGGCATCTTGCGTGAATTTTTTTCTTGTGGAACAGGCCGGAAAGCCTGTTCCTAAACAAGTAATTGAGAATCGTGCAACATCTCGGTTTCTTCCTATATTTGTCGTTCCTCTCTGCAAAACTCGTAGAAACCGGGTTTCTAGCCGCCAGCCAGCAGGCTGGGTGCGCCGCATAAACCAGACTAATCAGGAAAAATCTAAAATCTAAAATCTAAAATCTAAAATTGTATTGATGTCACGGGCGATCGCGAATTTCCTGAAAACTCTCCTCAAAGTCGATCGCACTTTTCCCTGTCCCAACCAGAGCCCGTATCTTGACATCCGCACTTTGAGAACAGCTATAATCAAAATAGATAAAGCAGCGGCCGGAATTAATACAATTATTGAATTGTACCCAGCCAGCTAGCGATCGGGGAAAAAATCGTTAAGAGGGTAAGTCATCTACCAGCAAAAACAACTCTTAAAACTCTTGATCGTCCCCATGCTTGAACAACTACCCAATTCCGGTTATCAGTCCTCGGACATTTTAACAGGAGAGCGATCGGTCTCTCAAGTCGCACCAACCGCAACGAATCAAAACTTTATTAATAGAGTTTTAGAACTTACCAACATTGAACGCGGCAAATTGAGTTTGTCCCCGCTAACCTTAAATACTCAGTTACTAAATGCGGCGGAAAATCACAGCCAAAACATGGCACTGCAAGACTTCTTTTCGCATACCGGAAAAGATGGTTCGTCATTCACCAGTCGCATTACTGCAACGGGCTATAAGTTCTCAGCGGCTGCAGAAAATATTGCTGCGGGTTCTTCTACACCCGAACAAGTTGTATCCTCTTGGATGAACAGCAGCGGCCACCGGGCTAACATTCTCAACCCGAATCTCAAAGAAATTGGGATTGGTTACTATTTCTTAGCCGACGATACTGGCACAGAAAATTTCAATCACTATTGGACGCAAGTTTTTGCGACTTCTCTTGACGGTAGTGTCAATCCCGCACCGACTCCCACACCAACTCCCACACCAACTCCCACGCCTACTCCCACACCAACTCCCAACACATTGGTATCGATTACTTCGCCAATACCCAATGCTACAGGGGACGGTAGCCCGACACAATCACCCAAAAATACAGCCAGCGACGGCAATTATTTCCTATCAGATAGTGCCGACAGTCAAATACCGACAAATGCTGCGGGATTGCCAATTTTTGCCCTTTCCGGCAAAGATAATATCACGGGGGGAGAAGGTGCTGATAGCATTAATGGAATGCAAGGTGCGGATACACTTAATGGCGCAGGCGGCAATGACAGCTTATCCGGCGGCAAAGAATCCGATTCAATTGATGGCGGTGTTGGCAATGATTTTATCAGCGGCAATAACGAGAACGATCGACTAATCGGATCTGACGGTAACGATACTATTCGCGGCGGCAAAGAAGATGATGTCTTGATTGGCGGTAACGGATCTGATTTGTTGGCGGGCGATCGCGGGCAAGATATTCTGATCGGCGGCGCTGGAAATGATACGTTTATTCTGGCGGGAGGTTTGTCTGCTTCGGCTAGTTTAATTGGTGCTGATGTAATTGTCGATTTTGGGGCTGGGGATAAAATTGGTTTGACTGACGGTATCGGGTTTGCAAACTTGACTTTTGAAGCTGTGAGTTTGCAGTTGGATGGAGGCGCAAGTGTCGCTTCTTGGGCGATTAAGTCTGGCAGTAATTATTTGGGAATCGTGCAGGGTGTCAGTCAAAGTCAGCTTACATCTTCTGTTTTTGTCAACGCCTAAAAAACAGCATAAGCTGTTACGCATTTAAACGACTAACAAACCGGGTAAGGTGCGCCATTCGCGAACACGCTCCGCGCTTATGCGGGAAACGCTTGTACGCTCCGCACCCTACAATCGTCCTTTAAATGTCGAACAGCTTAGCCAGATTCCCGACTTATTGGAGAAGTCAGGAATCTAAAAACGAGAGCGCTTTACGTTTAACTTTGAGAGTACAATCCGGGCGGCTGTTTTGAGAGATTGGTTGTTATACAGTCCTGGACGGAAAAACACGGCGTTACGATCGCCCTCAAGTCAACCGCAGGCACGGGTACTGAGTTTTACGATCGCACTGCCAGTGAAAGCCAATGGTGCAGCTTAAAAGTGGGTGGCAAGAGCGATAGGTGCTGCATCAGACTGAAACGACTTGTTTAGCAGTGTGGCGATCGTGTCAGCGTTAGCAGGCCGACTGAAGTAAAACCCTTGACCTTCATGGCAGCCTCGCGCTTGCAGGTAGTCACGCTGCTCCTTGGTTTCAATGCCTTCTGCGGTGATCGTTAACCGCAGACTTTTTGCCAGAGCAATGATGGCATCAGTAATGGTGGCGCTGTCCGGGTTAGACAGTACATCGTTGACAAACGATCGATCGATCTTGAGCATATTAACCGGAAACCGTTGCAGGTAGTTGAGGGAAGAATAACCCGTGCCAAAGTCGTCTAGGGCGAGAGACACGCCAAGTTCTCGCAGTTGCATCAAGATTTTGACCGATCGCTCAATGTCAGTCATCAAGGCAGTTTCAGTCACTTCCAGTTCTAAATACGCAGCTTCGAGTTCCGTCTCGGCCAAAATTTGGCGAACCATATCAACCAGATTCGCCTGCTCAAATTGTCGAGCCGACAAATTCACCGAAATCCGCAGCGCTGGCAGCCCAGCCAGTTGCCAGCTACGGGTTTGAGCGCAAGCCGTTCGCAAGATCCATTCACCAATGGGCACGATCTCGCCATTGGCTTCGGCGATCGGAATAAATTTTGCCGGAGAGACCAAACCCTCTGTAGGATGCTGCCAGCGAACCAGCGCCTCCGTTGCTGTCACCTTTCCGCTGTCGAGGTCGATCAGCGGTTGATAGTAAACCAGTAGTTCGTTACGCTCCAGCGCGGAGCGCAGGCTATTTTCTAGGGCCAGTCGCTCCTGTAACTGAACGTTCATTTCGGGTGAATAAAACTGATAGTGACTGCGCCCTTGCTGGTTTTCCTGATGAAGTGCGAACTGAGCTTGCTGGAGAAGTTGCTCTGCTGAATTGGTATTTTCTAAATGCTTCAATGTAATGCCAAGACTGGCGGTGATGTGGATCTGGTTGCCCTCTACAGAGAAAGGTTTTGCCAGCGTACTCAGCAGCAGTTGGGATAGCTTGACCACACTCTCCAGCGAGGGGAGTTCGCGGAGAGCGATCGCAAACTCACCGTCGCCCAAACGCGCCAAGACATCTGACCGATCCATGCAGTTTACCACCCGTTGGGAAACGGCTCTAATTAGTAAGTCCCATATCCCAGGCTCCAACGCATGGCGCATCCCCGTGAAATCGTCGATACCCAATACCAACACTGCGACTAGGGGTGAGTGATCTTGAGATCGGGTTTGATTCAGGCGATCGCAGAATAAGTCACGATTGGGCAATCCAGTCACTTCATCGTAGTGGGTAATGTAATGAATCAATTCATCTAGTTTGTAAAGCGTTTGTGAGGAATTTGCCATCAGCGTACCGACTTCATCATCAAACTCTGTGGGTAAATTCGGCAATGTTCTTGTATCGAGGTAGTTTTGTAGAGCCTCCGAGGTTAAGATTACCGGAACCAGGAGGTAGCGTAGCGTAGAAAGCGTTGCTCCTGTTCCCGCTAATGTCGCCAGCAGAGCAATCAGCAGAACCCGGACTGATGTCTCTACAGAGTAAGCGTTTGAGGTAAGAAACCAGACCATTAAGGTTAGCAAAGGAACGTGCGTGCCTAAAAATGCAACCACCATAATTTTGGCAGTGTAGCTTTTTTTCAGCCAGGGGAGATGGCCCAGGAATGAGTATAGGTTAAGGTTAGGCTTTGGTTGCATAGGACTCGGTTTTAGAATTTAAACTGGGTCAAGTATCCAGCAGTCTGGTACTAGGTGCGTTGGCTTCAGAAACGGCTTTTTTAACTAAGGAGCGATCGCCTTAGATTTGACCGATATTTTACAAATCGATCGACAATACCGAGCCGAGGTCGCTTGTGTGATAAAATATCCAAGCGACCGCACAACAACAAATATATATACTGACCCTAATCGCCTTTTTCAAAAACGTCAGTGATCCGCGCCACAAATCACCAAATTTAATTTTTTGAAAGCTACAAATTAGATCCACCTTCAGCTTTTAGTCTGCTACTGATAACTAATGACTAATGACTAATAACTAAATTACTAAAAGGGTAACTATGAAAAAAGTAGCCGTGTTTGGCAATACTGGAGGCGGTAAATCAACTCTCAGCAAGAGATTATCGGAAATCACTGGTTTGCCACTTTACATCTTGGATAAGATTCAATATCAATCAGGGGGTGCTGAGGTTCCCTATGAAGAATATAAGCGTACCCACGATCACATTTTAGCTACTGACCGATGGATTATTGACGGGTTTGGTTGCATGGAAACCCTCTGGCCGCGACTCAACGAGGCGGATAGTCTGGTTTTTGTCGATTTACCGCTATACGTGCATTTCTGGTGGGTGACTAAACGGCTGATTTCAGGTAGCTTTATACCCCCAGAAGGCTGGCCTGAAAACAGTCCGATATTGAAGAGTTCAATTAATAGTTACCGCGTTCTTTGGTTGTGTCACAAGTATATGACTCCCAGATATCGCGAGTATGTCGATCGCGCTCAAAATACCAAAAGTGTTTATCACATCAGATCCACTGAAGAGATTTCACAATTTTTTGAATCGATAGCGCAAATGACAGTTGACAACTGAATGGGGAATGGGGAATGGGAATGGGGAATGGGGAATGGGGCATCATCGCCGAAAGGCATTGTGCTAACAAATCACCACTGACTGATGACTAATGACTAATGACTAACCCTCTTGAGTCACTTTCGGTAGAGATTATTATCCTACTCCTATTCTAATTAAAGTAGGGTGCGTCGCCGCCAGAATTCTGATTATTTACGACTATCAATGAGCGACGCACCATACCGCTATACTCTCGCCCGAAGTGACAAAAGAGAGCTAATGACTAATGACTAATGACTAATGACTAATGACTAATGACTAATGACTAATTGATGCTACAGCCGATCGCAAATTTCCTTGAAACTCGCCCAAAATTCGATCGCACTCTTCCTTCTCCAAATTAGTCCAGTGCATCATCAAAGCTAATTTAACCGACTTCCCGCTTTTTTCCAGCAAAAAACCCGCCTCATCCCGGTTCAAATCAGTCAAATCCTGCAACATCCGCACAGCCCGATCGCGCAATTTCTTATTAGTAACCGCCACATCAACCATCCGATTGCCGTAAACCTTCCCCAGCTTCACCATTACCCCAGTTGAAAGGATATTCAAAGCCATTTTTGTGACTGTACCCGCTTTCAAGCGCGTCGAACCCGCCACTACCTCCGGGCCAACCAACAACCGAATATCAACATCAGCCTCAAAACTCACTTGTTCGACAGGTACGCAGGCCATAAACACAGTCTTCGCCCCCCGCTGCCGCGCCGCCTGCAAAGCCCCCGCCACAAACGGCGTCGTACCTCCAGCCGTAATCCCGACAACTACATCTAAGTAGGTAATTTGACGGTGGGCGATCGCCTCAGCCCCATCCTCAGCCCGATCCTCCAAATCCTCCGAACTCCGCACCAAAGCCCCCGCACCCCCGGCAATTATGCCCTGTACGAGTTCTGGCGGCGTGCAGAAGGTGGGGGGACACTCGGCGGCATCGAGCACCCCCAAACGCCCGGAAGTACCCGCACCGACGTAAAACAGGCGGCCTCCTAGACGCAGAGACTCGGCTGCAATGTCGATCGCCCGGGCTAAATCTTCGCGGGCGCGGGCGATCGCGCTTAATGTTTGGGCGTCTTCGCGGTTGAACAAGTCCACTAATTCGATCGAACTGAGTTGGTCTAAATTCTCGCTGTTGGTATTCACCTGTTCAGTCAGCAGATGGCCTCGTTCTTCCAAATTCTTCATGTTTGTTTATTAGTCATTAGTCATTGGTCATTAGTCATTGGTCATTAGTCAACAGTCAACAGTCATTAGGTGTACACAATAGGGTACGCATTGCCGGCCCTCTGGTTAGCTGGGTGAAGTCGTGACTCAAAAGCTCGAAATTTGCGCTTGCGGGCGATCGGCTAAATCTACTTCCTTTGAGAGAGGCAATTACCCATTATCCATTACCAACAACTGCTGACTAATGACTAATGGCTATTACAAAAGTCCTTCGAGTCGGCGGCGAATAGAATCCAGTTCGTTTTGGGAAACCTCAGAATCCGCAGCGGAATCGGGTTCGGACTCCGGCTGCCACTGAGTCTGTGTTACATTGTTTTCTGGCGGAATCTCCAGCGCCCCCGCCGGTATCAGTTCCCAATCATAATCAACACTGTTGCAGAACTCCTTAATTTCCTCATCGTCGATCGCCTCGACAGTGGGCTCGGGGAAATCCTGAGCTTCCAACATCACGCCAAAGCGGGTGGCGTCGTCTTCTGACTCAAACATCAGAACTTTATTGCGATCGCCGAGTTGAATGGTATGAATTCCCTCGTTCTCGGTGCGGGCATTGAAGAGTAAGACGAACACTCGCATAAGTTTTAAAGACCTTCTTAACCACCGTTTTTTTATCTTAGGAGCGATCGGGCGATTTTAGATTTTAGATTTTAGATTTTAGATTTTAGATTTTAGATTTGACCCCCGATCTTGCACGCGCGGGGATCGAGAGGATTTAGGGGAGTTGGAGGACTTGGTATTAGGTCTTGTTGCGTGTTTTGATTAAGTTTGGTAAAGGTTCTTGGACTCTGCCCCGCAGTGGGGGGCGTGAATCTTGAAATTCGATCCTGTGCGTTGGCGCAGCCCCCGTAGGGGCGGGCCACGCTAACGCCCGATCGGCACTTCCTACCTCACTTGTGAGTCTACCAAAGGCAGAAGCCACCCAGGCGGATCGCAGAAATTATACCTGTCTAAAATCGGCTGATTCCCTTAATTCCTGAATTCTCTGATTTCTGAGAAACACCCATGACTAACTCGGATGACGACAAAAATCAACTCGCACCCCGCCCCCACCGCCGCTGGTGGCGTCTGCTGCTGCTTAGCGGTACGGGATTGGGCATTATCGCCTTGGTTGGGGTGGCCGTAGCACAGGCGTGGGTGCGGGAAAAGTTAGCTCCTTTGGTGGAAACTGAAGTCAGTCAGTTGCTGGAGCGGCCTGTGCAACTCGGACGTTTGGAGAGATTTTCTCTAACAAGTTTGCGGTTTGGCCGATCGACTTTACCTGCAACTCCTACCGATCCCGATTACGCTTCTACAGAAGCAGTCGAAGTACAATTTTCAATCTTGCCGCTGCTGTTAGACCGCACTCTCAAATTAGATATTACTTTAGTTCAACCCAAGGCTTATATCGAACAGGATGCTCAGGGCCGCTGGGTTAATATTCCAACTAGGGAGAAGAAATCTCCGGGTTTATTTAAAACTGAAGTTGAGGCAATTCGAGCTGAAAATGTCGCTGCAGTTTTGCTACCGAGTCCCGCAGTCGGACAAAAAACTTCGGCTCCGATTTCTGTAAGCTTAAAAAATGGCAGCGCTCTATTTCGCGACCAAAATCAGCGCGTTCTATACGAACTAAACGGTCAGTTTACTAACAGCGATAATTTTATAGTAAAAGCTGATTCTCTCTTACCTGTGGCTCAAACTAACGTGCAGTTGCAAGGTCAAAACTTGCCTTTGCCAGACCTCGCTCGCTTGCTGAAAATTCCCGGAATTTATTTACAAAAAGGTCTGGGTAATGGCAATTTGACCGTGCAACTGCGAGACAATAAAGTATCGGAAATTACCGGAGCAGCTAGTTTTGGAGGAGTGCAAGCGAGTATTTCTCCGCTGAAACAGATAGTACAAAATAGCAGCGGTCAGTTGCGGTTCCAGGGAACTAATTTGATTGTCGATAGTCTGGCGGCTAATTACGGTTTAATTCCGCTGAAAATAGCAGGAACAGTTGCAACTGGAACTAATTTTAATCTCCAACAAGCTAGCTTCAATCTAACCACGAACGTGCAACCAGTCGCTGTTGCAAATGTTGTCAGTGCGGTGGAAACAGAGTTAGGGCAAAAAGTAGTATTACCCGTGGCTGTGGCGGGAGAAGTGAAGGCGGATGCCAAGCTGACTGGAACACTTGCAATGCCAGTGCTGACAGGTACGATCGCCTCGACAAAACCTGCTACAGTCGATCGACTGCAATTCAACAATATTAGCACTAATTTCAAATTGGAACGCGGGAGAATGGCTCAAACCCCAACTCCCAATTCTCAATCTTCTATTCCCCCGTTTTCCTCTTTAGCATTGACTTTGAGCGATATTTTGGTAGTGCCGGCGGCGGGCGGTAAAATTGGCGGGAAAGGTGAAGTCGATCTAGCTTTGGGAAGTGAGAATTCGCGATCTGGTTTGGTGTTTGACTTCCAAGTTGAAAACGTCCCTGCAGATAATCTCGCCCAAATTTACGCTCTCCCGATTCCTGCTACTGTTACACTTGGTACTGTCTCCGCCAACGCTCAAATTTTCGGCCCGTTAGACAACATTCAAGCGAGAGTTCAATGGCAAGCACCGCAAGCAACTTTCCCCGCTGCGGGCGAAATTCGAGCCGCAAGGAATTTGGCGGATTTGCAAAATACAGTTGTGAAGATTGGCGACGCTTCTGTTAACGTGGATGCTGCGCTAAAAGACCGTCAGTGGCAAGCTATCATCGAGGGCAATGGCGTTGCCCTCAACCGTTTGCAGCAAGTCCTGCCGGGGCTTAATTTGCCTCCTGAACGGGTTGGTTTCTTCAGCGGAACCGTTGAAGCTGCGGGAACTCTGGACGATTTGAGTTTAAATGCGATCGCAGCGGCGGGCAAAGGAACGCTGAATATTGCTGACAGTATTGTTGATGTTAATGGCGAACTAGAATCGGGGAACTGGCAAGTTTTTGGCAATACTGAAAAAGTAGCAATCAATCAATTGATTGATATTGGTTTGCCGTTTTTAGCACGGGAAACGACCGCAGATATAGACAATCTAAAATCCAAAATCCAAAATCTAAAATCGCTGGGCGGACAGCTAGCAGGTGAATTTCAAATCGCGGGAAATGTTGACAATTTGACTGCCGGCGGCATCAATATTAACGGCAACGGCAGGCTCAATTTTGCCGATAGCAATGTCAATTTAAATGGAGAAATAGTAGCGGGAAACTGGCAAGCAACAGCAGAAACAGATCGCACTTCCATCAGCCGCTTAGTAGATTTAGGATTGCCGCTGTTAGATGTGGCTTCAGCATTCAATCCCGAAAATCAGCAAGCGGCCAATCTAAAATCCAAAATCCAAAATCTAAAATCGATCGGCGGACTGCTATCGAGTCAATTTACAGCATCGGGAAGTCTTGACAATTTGACTGCTAGCAGCATCAATGCCAGCGGCAGCGGCAGACTCAATCTTGCCGACAGCAATGTTAATTTTAAAGGAGAATTGGCAGCGGGAAATTGGCAAGGAATTGCAGAAACCGATCGCACTTCCATCAGCCGTTTGGTAGATTTAGGATTGCCACTGTTAGATGTTGGCTTGGCTTTCACTGCCGACAATCCCCAAACAGTCGCCAATATCAACAATCTAAAATCCAAAATCCAAAATCTAAAATCGCTAGACGGACAAATATCGAATCAAATTCAAGCCAGCGGCAATCTTGATAATTCAACCGCCGCCGATATTTCTGTCAACAGCAGCGGCAAACTCAATATTGCTGACGGTGCTGTCGCTTTTAGAGGTAAATTAGAAGACAGACGCTGGCAAGCTTTCGCCGATGCCGATCGAGTTATTCTCAGCCGCTTAGAACAAACTGTTCGCAATCTCCAACTGTTTCCGCTGACAGCGACTTTGCCTAAAGGATTTGACGGCAGAGTTAACGGCGAATTCCAAGCAGCGGGCAGTTTGGATAACTTGACAGCCAAGGGAATTAGTGCTAGCGGAGAAGGACGGATTTTGGTCGATCGACTAGGGGCGATCGATACTACGGCAAAATTGGACAACGGCAACTTGCAAGCATTGCTAGAAACAAACGGAATTGCCGTCAGCAATTTAGAACAAACCCTCAAACAAACAGGTTTGCTGACAGCGGATTTACCGCCAGAAATTAACGGAACCCTCGACGGCAAAGTCCGCATTTTAGGAACAGTAGATAATCTAACCGCCAACGGCATCACCGCCAACGGCGACGGACAAATTCGACTCGCCAACGGCGGAGGAATTGTCAATGCTAAAGGCAGCGCCGCATCGGGGAATTGGCGCGCGTCTATCGAGGGCGAGCAAATTGCTCTAAGTCGCTTCCAGCAAGCCTTTGAAGCCCAGCGCCAAAGCTTGCAAGGCCAAGGTTTAGTCTCTGATGTCCCAAATCTCCCCCAGCTTCGAGGACTGTTTAACGGCAATATCAATTTATCCGGCCCGATTGCCGCTTCCCTACAAAATGTTCGCGCCGGCGGCAGTTTCCGCATCTCGGAATTGCCGTTTTTGAAACAACCTTTTGAGACAGTATTTAATTGGGACGGCAAGCGGGTAGAAATTGAGAACGCCACAACTCCGGGTTTGACGGCAAATGGCTTTGTTAACGTCGAAATCGAAGGTAAAGGATTGCCCTCAATTTCCAACTTAGATTTAGATATCAAACTCGCCAACTTTAATCTGGAAGCCTTACCTGCAGAACAACTAGCATTTTTGTCCACCGTGGCGGGCAAAAATTCCTCACAGCAAAACCCACCCCTGCGCGGCAATGTCGATTTTACCGGCAGCCTCACCGGAACCCTCGCCGCCCTCAGCTTGGTTGGCGACGTGGAAGTGCGGAATTTAGCAGTAAATCAAATCGCTTTTGACCCGGTACTGGCGGGGACTGTGAATGCGGATGCGGGGAAAAGTGTAGATTTGCGTTTGGCCGGCGCCAGCGACAAAATTGAAGTAGCTTTAAATCAATCTTTTCTGCCGACATCTTTCTTAATTCAACGCGGGGAATCTGTCGCTAGGGGGCAAACCGAAGGAGAAACTTTGCGAGTTAATTTAAGCGATTTTCCCCTCGCTGCTTTGAATCTATCACCGGGTAAAGATGCTGGTTTGGGGCCGATTACCGGTACGGTTTCGGGACAAGTCAACGTGCCCGGTTGGAAGCTGCCGTTAAATCCGGCGACTTTGCAAGCAACCGGACAAATTGCGATCGCCCAACCGGCGATCGGCTACATTAAAGGTGACAGTTTCCAAGCCGAATTCAGCTACGCTAACGGCAGCGCCACTCTCACCAACGGCATATTACGTCAAGGCAGCGGTCAATACTTAATTTCCGGCAATGTTCAAACAGGCGCTAACCCGAAATTTGCCGGGAAAGTTAACGTACAGCAGGGCAATTTGCAGCAGGTTTTAGCAGCTTTGCAATATTTCAATTTAGGCGACTTAGCTAGAGGCCTAAAACCTCCCGTTTACGGTGACAGCGGCGACGTGCAAACTGTGGCAGTCGGAGAACCAGAAGCCCCGCTAATCGAACAGTTGCGCCGTTTGGCAGAAATTGAAATACTTTTGCAGCAGCAACAAGCAGTGGAAGCATCAGAAACATTGCCTCCCTTATCTCAATTGCAAGGCACTTTTGGTGCGGAAATTGCTGTCGCCGGTTCTTTGCAGACGGGTGTACAAGCTCAATTTAACGTGAAAGGCGATAATTGGCAGTGGGGAGAATATGTCGCCGAAAAGTTCAGCATTGAAGGCAGTTTTCAGGACGGAATCTTAACTGTTTTGCCTCTGGAAATTCGATCTGGCAAAAGTGCGATCGGCTTTTCGGGACAACTCGGACAAAAAGCTCAATCCGGGCAGTTGCGGGTAGAAAATGTACCCGTCGAAGAGTTGGCAAAACTGGTGGAATTGCCTTTTGTGGATGTCACCGGAAATTTGAATTTGCGGGCGAACTTGGCCGGCAGTTTGGAAAACCCGCAAGCCACCGGGGAATTGAGTTTGCTTGACGGTACGCTAAACGGAGAACCGATTAAACAAGCCGACGGCAGTTTCAGTTACAGCAACGCCCGCCTGAATTTTGGCGGCAGCGCTTTGGTAACTCAAACCGAACCGATTGAGGTAGCCGGAAGTTTGCCTTTTGAGTTGCCGTTTGCCGCCGTGAAAGCCGACAGCAATCAAATTGATGTAAGGGCGAATTTGCAAAATGAAGGTTTGGCAATTATTAATGTATTGACTCCCCAAGTTGCCTGGGTCAGCGGTCAGGGACAGGTGCAAATTCGCGTGGGAGGAACGCTGGAAGACCCTGTAGCGCAAGGAATTGCGAATTTTGAAAATGCAACCGTCCGCGCGCAAGCCTTCCCAGAACCGCTGACAGGGCTAACTGGGACGGTGCGCTTTGAGGGCGATCGTATTCGGGTAGAAGGAATTCGGGGACAGTTGAGTCAGGGAGAAGTGGTCGCCGCTGGCGTGATTCCGCTGTCTGTGCCCTTAGCGGAGGGCGATGTCGATGCGGATAATCCTTTGGCTGTAAATTTAGACAAGTTGGCAGTGAATCTCAGAGGATTGTACAGCGGCGGCGTTGTCGGTCAGGTGCAAGCAAGGGGCACGGCTAGGCGCCCGCAGTTGAGCGGTAATATTGAACTGTACAACGGCGAAGTATTTCTGCGGAGTCCCGGCGGCGGCACAACTGAGTTAGCTTCTTCCTCTTCTGCTTCTGATTCTGCTTCTGATTCCACATCTTCTGCTTCCCCTGCGACTGAGGTTTCTGCTTCCCCTACAACTGAGGTTTCTGCTTCTCCTGCGACTCCGACTACCCCTTCCTTTGAAGTTGGATTGAACGATTTGCGGCTGAATTTGGGCCGGGGAATTCGGGTAACAAGTGCGCCGATATTGAGTTTTCAGGCGACTGGGGGTTTGACGGTGAATGGAACTTTAGATGACCTTCGCCCGGAGGGTACGATTCGGTTGACTTCTGGGTCGGTGAATTTGTTTACCACAGAGTTTAGACTCGATCGAGGATACCCCCAGACTGCTACCTTTATACCAACACAAGGACTAGATCCGACGCTGGATGTGAGATTAGCAACTTCGGTTCAGGAAGTAACGCGGTTCCGCACTCCCGGCACATCTGTAGCCTCTGAAATAGCAGACGAACCGACAACTTTCGGCAATGTGCGGAGTGTCAGAATTCAAGCGTTAGTGCAGGGAAGGGCTTCTCAATTGGCCGAAAGTCTGGAGTTGAGGAGTTCTCCGAGTCGATCGGAAATAGAGATTGTAGCGCTATTGGGCGGCAGTTTCGTGCAGACTTTGGGACAGGGAGACAGTACATTGGCGATCGCAAATTTAGCCGGCGCGGGTTTATTGAACAACATTCAATCTGCGATTACTAACGCCACAGGATTGAGCGAATTTCGCTTATTTCCCACTCGAATTAGAGGCAACGAAGCACAAAGTGCTAGTTCCAGTTCTGGTGCGGGTTCTCTCGGTTTAGGTTTAGAAGTTGGGTTTGACATCACGCGCAATATTTCAGCATCAATCATTCGAGTTTTGTCAGCAAATCAACCGACCGAATTTACTGTGCGCTATCGATTGAGCGATAAACTTTTACTCAGAAGTTCCAGTAATTTTCAAGGAGACAACCGCGTCACTGCGGAATATGAATTGAGGTTTTAGGCATCAGCCAACAGCCAACAGCCAGCAGTTACCAATTTCTAAATAATTTGCTATAATAGTAACAGCAGCAAATTGGTACTGCCAACCCCGCACACAAGGTTATAGGAGTTAAGTCAAATGGCAAACAAACTCCAAGTTAAAACAGAGTCGATCGGCTACAGCGACTTTTACTGGAACCGCTTTAGTCCGAGAGTTGCGACTATCAGCAGCGTCCGCAACGCCAATCACTGGGACGGCGGATTTATCACCTATATTGCATTTCCCACAAAAGTAGAAGCCACAGCAGCAATGAAACATTTGCTCTTGCATCAAAAAGCTGCTGATGTCGATATGCGGAAAGCCAAGCGAATGAAAGCAAAAGGCATTCGGTGGGAACTCAAAATTCGGGGTTTAGCTTTCAATGAAGTGCTGAAGCTAGCAACAATGGATATAACTGGAAAGCTAGTTATGTCACCTGCAACTACTACTGAAGCCACAGGCTGATAAAAGCATTCAGATAACAGGTTGGGTTGAGACAACAAAACCCAACCCTTCCAATATTAGCCAATATCCATCTTCCTCTCTTTTCTCCTCCTCTGTGTCCTCAGCGCCCTCTGCGGTTAATAAAAAAAACTCCTATAAAATATATGCGTTTCATTAGCCCCAAAACAGACTTTGCATTCAAAAAAATATTCGCTTCTTCCGAACATCCAGAAATTCTCATCAGCTTCCTAAATGCAATGCTGTATAACGGAGAACCAACCATCCAAGAAATAGAAATCATTGACCCTTATTCAGCCGGAAGCGTTACAGGATTGAAAGACTCTTACCTGGATGTCAAAGCAAAGATTACCGGCAACAAAACCGTGATTGTGGAAATGCAGGTACTCAACGTCGCTGCCTTTGAAAAACGGGTAGTGTACAATGCAGCCAAAACCTATTCTACTCAACTCAAAGCCGGAGAAGGTTATTTAAAGTTAAATCCGGTCATTGCTTTAACCATCACCGACTTTATCTTATTTGAAAACACCGAAAAACTAATTTCTAATTTTGAGTTCACAGAAACCGAAGAGAAATTCGTCTATCCCAACTGCGAGTTAAAGTTAGTGTTTGTCGAGTTGCCGAAATTCAAAAAAGAATTGAATGAACTAGAAAATCTGCCGGAAAAATGGATTTACTTTATGAAAAACGCGCCCTCTTTAGAAGCAGTACCAGATAAATTGGGGTCTGTTGAAGAGATTAATACCGCGCTGGAAATTGCCAACAGAGCAAATTTGACACTAGACGAATTGAATGATGTAGACAAGCGAGAAATGTTTATCCAAGACCAAATTGGGTCTGTGATGAAAGGGATAGAAATTGGTCTACAACAGGGGCTCGAACAGGGAATACAACAAGGAATCGAACAGGGAATTGAACAGGGAATCGAAAGGGGTAAAATTGAAGGGGAAATAGGATTAATTATGCGTCTACTGTTACGGCGGGTGGGTGAGGTAACACAGGAAGTTCAAACTCGCATCCAGGGGTTATCTGGGGAACAGTTAGATGATTTGGGAGAAGCTTTGTTGGATTTTAGGAGTCAAGAGGATTTGATTGGGTGGTTGGATTCGGCGGCGGGATGAATTCTCGTAGGGGCGAGTTTTACAAACAATCTGTGCCTTTGACCCATAATCTCATAAACCCGCTCCCACCCAACGGCAAATCTCGCTCTACCTCTATCAAACCTGCTTTAAATCACAGGAGAATTGCCTTAATTGCTGATGATCGCACTTACGGATATAATTACATCGGGAAACGCGATCGGGTTAACTGTTCCACCTGTTAGCGTAAATTTGGAAGCGTAATCTCCGTCTTGGGGGTCTCGAAATACGACCAACTGTCTGTTTTTGAGGTTAACTACCCAGTATTCGGGGATTCCGACTTCAGCATAGATTTTCGTTTTCGTCTCCAAGTCTTTGATGAGAGTGGAATCAGAGTATTCAATCAGCCAAAAAATATTTTCTGGATAGGGGTGATGTTCGAGGTATGTGCGGCCCAAGGGCTGTACGATCGCAATATCTGGTTCTGGTTCCGAGTTGTTGGGAAGGGTAATTGGTTTTGCCGGTCGGATTGTAGCGCGATCGCCTAACAGCCGGATCAGATATGCTCCTGCTTCGCTGCTAAAATAGGCGTGGGCTTCTCCTTCCGGCGACATTTCTACAATTTCTCCTTTTAGCAACTCTACGCGCCGATGTTCCAAGATGCCTGCAGATATCATTTGGTGGTATTGGGCGATCGTCCATTTGGCTGCAATTACGCTCATGGCGATGTTTTTTGATTGCTTTTTAATTTTTTATTGTAGCTGATTTTTGATTTTAGGCGATCGGCGATTGAAATTGTTTCTTGTCAAACGAAGTCCTAGCAGAGGGGGACTGAAGAATCAACCCGATATTAAAGCAGGATTTGCTGTGATATCGAATGTCGCTTAAATGCCTCCTCGATTTAGCTTGTCTGCGGAGGCAAACTTTGTTTGTGCGTGATCGACGATCGATTTCAACCGCCGGGTGCAATCTATGCAAATACGGCTGCTACGGCTTTCGGCAATGCGATCGGCACAAAATACGCTACTGGATACAAATAATCTTCGCCTGATTCATCAATAACTCGGATAAATTGATGTTCCGCAGCGCGATTATCTGGTATTATTTGGTAGATTTTTCGTACTTCTAAAGATGCTTGATAGTCTTGATTGTTAATGCAAACTACAAATTGTGTTTCTAAGTTAAACTTCAACATATTTGCATAAAGTAGTCAGTTCAGAAGCAGTTAACTCTGTCAACAAAATCGTCCCCTCAGTTGTCAATTCCCATCTGTCGCGAGGCGAATTAGTTTCTAAATATCGTTTAACCAAGCCATCAGCAGCGAGTTTTTTTAAGACAACCATCATGTCAGGTTCTCGCGGTACATCTCGACGGGAAAGTGCATTCGCAAGTTCGTACCAACTCCACTTTCCTTGACCTTTAGCTACTAATTCCAGCAGCACTAATTCAAGCTGGGTTAATTGAGTTAGGTTTTTCATTGGTTTTATCGTATAACTTATCCAACTCGAAAAGATTGCCCCATCGCTTGAAATTCTTGAGTCTCTTCTCGCTGCAATTGCTGTCTAATTTTGGCAAACTTCCTAACTGTTTCCACAGAGTACAACCGTTCTCCACAGCTTAGGCAAACTTCAGCGGATACTTTTAAGATAGCAGTATGCTTGCCGCCCCGTAAAAGTTTATCGACTTCTTTGATAACTATTTCACCGCCGCAAATTGGGCATTTTTCTACAGAGTTCATTCGGAATTTATCCTATGCAAATACTGCTTCTACGGCTTTCGGCAATGCGATCGGCACGAAATACGCGACTGGATACAAATAATCTTCGCCTGATTCATCAATAACTCGGATAAATTGATGTTCCGCAGCGCGATTATCGGGTATGATTCGATAGATTTTTCGCACTTCCAAGGATGCTTGATAGTCTTGATTGTTAATGCAAACTACAAATTGTGTTTCTAAGTTATGGGGATTCATGACTCCTCCTATAAAATGTATTTGATTTTGATTTCTTTTTTTCCAATGCCGTGTGCTTCGTACCAATGTAGCTCAGCTTCGCAGGCTGTACCATCAGTAAGGATAATTGTTGCAATTCCTTTGAGTTTTCTCCAACGTCCATTACCATAATTTTTCTGCAAACGTTCCACTTCCCGAATTGAGTTGCCAACTGCTATTGTTTCAATATTAGTAATGTTTCCGATAATTTGAAAGTTCATTCGATATCAAATATTAAACTTTACTAACTGTTTTCGACGCTAGAGAAGAGACACTCACTCCAACCAACAAAACCACCAACACAACTCACTACACCAGAAAAACCGCCAATACTCTATACTACTAAATATATTTCCGCCCAGAACAGACACAGGAAGATGTCCTGGCGCTGTATTCTTCTCTGAGAAAGTGAGGTCGTCGTAGTACAGCCATTTGCCGTTTTTTCGCCAGCCCACCGTATCGCCAAACGTCTCCCATATTGCCTCATCATGTTGAGTGGTTCCCCCTAGACTTTGATAAATGCGTTTCTGCACGCTAAAGCCGAAGTTACCGTTAGAATACTTTACCCAAAGTTGGTCAATGGTACTTAATTCATCGCAGGGAAATTTTTCAATACTTTTTGTGTCCAGCAATCCTTCTTCCTCCCTACCCGCCGCCTTCAAAATCAGTCTCAGCGTTTCCCTATCCGCTTCTTTCCACCTTCGGGCAGCGAGTAAATCGCGCAGATTTGTGTAGTCTAGTCCCCGCTCAGATTTGAGAGGAATATCAGCCTCAGTACGAGTAGTGTTTGCTACAGGTATAGATTTTGAAGACAATGGAGATTGCGCTCCCTTTTCAAGGCTGCCACTAACAGAATTATCTTGAGACGATACCTCATTTTCTCTCCTTAACACAACAATTCTTTTAATTCCCTTAATAGCATCTATATCGCCCGGAGATGCTGCTAATACGCGAATCCACCACTGTTCTGCCAGCTCAAAATTTTGGTTTACTTCCGCATAATAAGCATCAACTTTCATTTTAGCAACATCATATAAAGTTGCATATTGTGGGCAAATAATTAAGTGCGACTTCGCGATAGGCTCTGCAATAACGTAAGGTGTTTGTCGCACTTTTTGGCTTTTGTATTGCCGGATCAGTTCAGGAACTCGTGAGTTCAAATAATGATCCAATCGCTCAACAGTTGCACATTTACCTTGAACGCCCAACCCCTCAATCAGTGCTTTTGTGAAAATACCCTGCTGTAAATCTTCGATTTCATAGGACAATTCATTAGGACTGCAAGAAAAAAAGGTAATAACTCCCTTTTGTCGCGCAACTTCAGTGGCTTGATTGCCGATTCCTTCTCCCGATTTACTCCCTTGATCTCGACACGCATCCAGAATCAAAATAACATTATCAGCACCGCAGCGGCGCAGGCGTTCAGTCACAAAATTAATCGGAATTGCGGTATTCTCAATATCTCCCGGATCGCCATCGCACGGCATCAAATAATCAGAGCCGTTATGGGGCATTCCGTGACCGCTGAAGAAAAACCAAAAGTTATCTCCATCCCCCATAAAAGGTTTTTCAAACATCGTCCTCAAAAGTCGTTTCAGATTGATAAAAGAAGGACGAGTTGGTTTACCTTTAATATCAGGCGAGTCATCTGAGAATAAAAAAACTTTCTCAAACCCCCCCCGAACGCGAAAAAAATCACGCATTAACTCTGCATCCCGCTTGGCATATTTCAGCGGAGTTAGGAAATCATAGGCATTGATGCCAATTGATATGGCTAAATTTTTTCCCATCTCACCTTAAGACTTCCGTTTAAATCTCAACAATACAGTTCTGGTATCTGCAACTTTAGCTCCCAGGCCGACTAAACTGAAAGAACCCTCGGCGTTAATTGCAACGGATAACTCAATTTCAGATAACTCGATCGCTTTCATGTCAGCTTCCGCATCCGCACGGCTGAACATTTGATCTACCGTTTGCATGAAGTCAACCAATTCTTTTTCTAATTTCTTGATACTGACATTGTGAAGTCGCAAGCTATCAACCGCTTTTGCGGCCTGCTTTGGGGTCGTCTGATTTGGCTGCGCGTCCCAAGCATCACTCCAGTCCAAGCCTATATGTCCCCCATTCTTCGCACCCTCATCATCAGGTGCATCAGGCGACTCGTCCGAAGTATCGGCAGTCACAATCCAAATCGTTTCATCTGGCATAAGTGTTTAAGACTCCAAACTATTTAGATAATTTTGCTTGTCGGCGATCGCCCACAATAATTTTAAATTGTACCTAAAATTTCTCAACCGTTAAACAAGCCCCCGGATTCATCTGTGGAATGGGCATCTTGCCCGCCCGGAATGTTAAATTTTAAGACTAAAAAATCGATCGCGCGATCGCCCAAAACTACATAATGTGAGTTACAAGTTCGATCGTACTTCTATCCCAAATCCTAAATCCCAAAACCTCATTGTCCAAATAGACCCTTTCTATGGCAACCTGAAAAATAGGAAACAGAATTTTATAGAGCTTGGTAACAGAACACCAGCAATCACTTATGCAAACTCTACCAAATCCAACTAAAACCCCCACCACCGAACCGATTTTCGACACCACCATCAAACGCCGCAAAACTCGGCCCGTCAAAGTCGGTAGCGTGACGATCGGCGGCGGCAACCCCGTCGTCGTACAATCGATGATTAACGAAGACACCCTCGACATCGACGGTTCAGTCGCAGGAATACGGCGCTTGCACGAGATTGGCTGCGAAATCGTCCGCGTCACCGTGCCCAGCATGGCCCACGCCAAAGCATTAGCCGAAATCAAGCAAAAACTGCACGCCACCTACCAACCCGTGCCCCTCGTCGCCGATGTCCACCACAACGGCATGAAAATTGCCCTCGAAGTGGCGAAACACGTAGACAAAGTGAGAATCAATCCCGGACTGTACGTGTTCGAGAAGCCGAAAGCCGACAGAAGCGAATACACAGACGCCGAATTCGCCGAAATTGGCGAAAAAATCCGCGAAACCCTGGAACCTTTGGTGATTTCCCTGCGCGACCAAGGCAAAGCTTTGCGAATCGGCGTCAATCACGGTTCCCTCGCCGAACGGATGCTGTTTACCTACGGCGACACGCCCGAAGGCATGGTGGAATCGGCCCTGGAATTCATCAAAATTTGCGAATCCCTAGACTTCCGAAATATTGTAATTTCCCTGAAAGCCTCCCGCGCGCCCGTGATGGTGGCTGCTTACCGCTTGATGGTGCACCGGATGGACGAACTCGGCATGGATTACCCGCTGCATTTGGGCGTCACGGAAGCAGGAGACGGCGAATACGGCCGCATCAAATCCACCGCAGGCCTAGCACCTTTGTTAGCTGACGGCATCGGCGACACCATCCGCGTCTCGCTGACAGAGGCCCCAGAAAAGGAGATTCCCGTCTGCTACAGCATTCTGCAAGCCTTGGGACTGCGGAAAACGATGGTTGAGTATGTCGCTTGTCCTTCCTGCGGTCGCACTTTGTTTAATTTAGAGGAAGTGTTACACAAAGTGAGAGAGGCGACCAAGCATCTCACCGGTTTGGACATAGCAGTAATGGGCTGTATTGTCAATGGCCCGGGAGAAATGGCTGATGCTGATTACGGCTACGTCGGGAAGCAACCGGGTTATATTTCGCTGTACCGGGGCCGGGAAGAAATTAAGAAAGTGCCGGAAGACCGAGGCGTGGCAGAATTGATTGATTTGATTAAATCGGACGATCGCTGGGTCGATCCTTAATTGCTCTCGATCGCCCCTAATGCGTGTTTTTAAACCCGGAGATCCCCCCTAACCCCCCTTAGCAAGGGGGGGACAAGAGCGCTCAAAGTCCTTGTTAAGGGGGGACAATAACGCTCAAAGTCCCCCTTCTTAAGGGGGATTTAGGGGGATCGAGACTTTGATACAAACGAGAGAGATAGAGGGTTTCAGTCTTAAGTTGACACCGCAGAACTCGGCAAAGTGGAATAATATCTGTACGCCAAACGCGAGCCGGCCTTGCCTGTGTTAGATTGAGCGTAATTATTCTGAACTCTTTTCCTCCCGCGCGTCACACAAATGGTTATAACAAAACGAGGGCTTGTTCTAAGTGCAGCAGCGGTTGTACTCACGGCCGTAACTCTTGCGAACACTGGTTGCAGTTCTAAATCTCTGGCTTCTTTTAGGGGAAGCCCTAAAGAGTTAGTTGATGAAGTTTGGCAGATTATTGACAAAAGTTATGTAGATGGCACTTTTAACCAGGTTGACTGGAAAGCGGTGCGGAATGATTATTTGAACCGGACTTATACCAGCGACGACGAAGCTTACAAAGCAATTCGGGAAATGCTAAAGAAGCTGGATGATCCTTATACGCGGTTTATGGACCCTCAAGAGTTCAGAAATATGCAGGTTGAAACTTCTGGGGAACTGACAGGGGTTGGGATTCAGTTGACTCAAGATGAGGAAACTAAGAAGTTGGTGGTGATTTCGCCGATCGAAGATACCCCTGCTTTTAGTGCTGGTATTCTGGCAAAAGATATCATTACTAAGATTGACGGCAAGAGTACCGAAGGCATGGATACGAATCAAGCAGTAAGTTTGATTCGCGGTCAGGTGAATACTGAAGTGACGCTGACTATTTTGCGGGGAAGCAAGGAATTAGAATTTAAGCTGAAACGCGCTAAAATAGAAATTCATCCCGTGCGGAAGTCAGTGCAGAAAACTCCCATCGGAGAAGTCGGCTATATTCGCTTAAATCAGTTCAGTGCGAATGCTGCATCGGAAATGCGATCGGCAATTAAGGATTTGGAACAGAAAAAAGTGACGGGCTATATTTTAGACTTGCGTTCCAATCCCGGCGGGTTGCTGTACGGAAGTATTGAAATTGCTCGGATGTGGCTCAAAGAAGGTACGATCGTCTCGACGGTCGATCGAGTCGGTGAGGCCGATAAACAAACGGCAAATAAGGGAGCGATCACAGACAAACCGTTAGTTATACTGGTAGACGGCGGTTCAGCAAGTGCTAGCGAGATTCTATCCGGTGCTTTGCAAGACAACAAACGCGCGGTTTTGGTGGGAACAAAGACATTTGGTAAAGGTTTAGTTCAGTCAGTACGAGGCGTGGGAAATGGTGCCGGTTTGGCGGTGACAATTGCCAAGTATTTTACTCCCAACGGCACTGATATCAACAAAGCCGGGATTGAACCGGATTTTAAGGTAGAACTCACCGAGGCTCAAAAACAGGAATTGAGGCGCGATCGCGATAAAATTGCTACGACGGCAGATCCGCAATACGCGAAAGCTATGGAAGTTTTGACAAAGCAAGTTACTGGTAAAACAGGGAACAATAAGGCTGAGGCGAAACCCAATGCTGCGCCACCTAAGTCGGCTGCGGCGCAGGCAAAACCGAGTGCGGCACCGGCTAAATCCAAGTAGTTTTTAGTCACAAAAACTTCAGTAAAGAAGGACTAAAGTCCTCACTACGAACCAGGTTTGTAGTGAGGACTTTAGTCCTTCTTATCTTCAATCTAAAATCTAAAATCTAAAATCTAAAATTTGGTTGGTTGGCATTTGCCGGCGCGAATTAATCCGATGCGGCGGGCGATGGCATCTTCCGGCGAATCGTAAGGGCCCCACTTTTCAATAATACTGGGGTTTTGTTGTTCTAGTTGCGCCAACGGCAAAATTTCGCAATTACCGGCAGGACGTTTGACAATATAAAATTGTGGTGTTTCTGTCATAGCTAAATTCGTCAAATAAAAGCTGGATACTAACTAGGCAATTGGCTCATTATATCAAATATGGAAACGGCAATGCCGTGTCCCAAGCGTGTTTTAGCATTAAAGCCGCATTCCAGTAGTGGCTGAAAACCCCGCATGAATAAGGATTTAACCGCCTGGAACTAATAAGAATTAAAAAAAACTAACACTTTGGGAAGATGCCACCAAATTTATCTATGATAAAAATATAGACATTTGTCTCAACACTGCATTAAACACTTTCAGAACTACCCAAATATTCTAATCAATACCAAAAAAAACCATGCAATTTTTCCCCAAAACAATCCCTGAAATTCAACCAGAAATCCTACCAGTTAACGAATCACCGCCTGAACTTGTTACTTTCGATGTCGGCGGGATGAAATGTGCCGGCTGCGCTAAAGCGGTGGAACGCCAACTCATGCAGTATTCAGGCGTAATTTCCGCTTGCGTTAACTTGGCCGTAGAAGTCGCGACGGTTGAGTGTCAACCGGGGGCTGTCGATGCAGAAGCTTTAGCGAAAAAGTTGACTGATAATGGATTTCCCTCTCAGTTTCGTTTAGGTGAAAATCAGCGGGAAGCAGAAGCGGCAACAATTGAACGGCGACAGCAAGAAATTCGACAGCAAATCAAGCAATTGACGATCGCCCTAATCTTAATTATTCTATCCGGTTTAGGTCACGTACTCGGCACAAAAGCCCCAATTCTCACCAATATCTGGTTTCACTGGGGACTCGCCACCCTAGCTTTGCTGCTACCGGGCCGCCCGATTATCGTTGACGGGTGCCGCAGTTTGTGGCGAAATGCACCCAACATGAATACTTTGGTAGCTTTAGGCGCTGTGACAGCTTACACCGCTAGCAACGCGGCGCTGCTGTTTCCACGGATGGGATGGGAGTGCTTTTTTGACGAACCGGTGATGCTGCTGGGCTTTATTTTGTTGGGCAAAACTCTAGAACAGCAAGCCAGACGGCGCGCTGCATCAGCTTTGCAAGCTTTAATGGCATTGCAGCCGGCGAAAGCCCGCTTAGTAGATTTTAAACTTTCGAGTTTAGATTTGGACTCTCAAGAATTGCCTTTAAACTCGACATCAGAAGTCTACAATCCACAATACATTGAAATTCCAGCCGATCGCGTCCGAGTGGGAGAATGGCTGCAAGTTTTGCCGGGGGAAAAAATTCCGGTAGACGGTGAAGTCTGCCAAGGCAAAACAACCGTAGATGAGTCGATGCTGACTGGCGAATCGATGCCGGTTTTGAAGCAACCAGGAGATACTGTTGCGGCGGGAACTATCAATAAATCCGGGGCAGTTGTGATGCGCGCAACTCGCACCGGTAAGGAAACAACTGTAGCTCAAATGGTGGCTTTGGTGCAGGCAGCCCAAACTCGCAAAGCGCCGATTCAAAATTTAGCTGATACTGTGGCGGGATATTTTGTGTATGGGGTGATGGGGATATCGATTTTAACTTTCCTATTTTGGTATTTTGCCGGCACTCATATTTGGCCTTCTGTGCTTTTAGGACACGGGGCAATGGATATGGGACACGGAGTAATGAATATGGGAAATGAATTGCCTATTATCCATTATCAATCGCCTTTGCTGTTAAGTTTGAAATTGGCGATCGCAGTTTTAGTTATTGCTTGTCCTTGCGCTTTGGGATTGGCTACCCCAACTGCAATTTTAGTCGGTTCTGGCATCGGGGCGGAGCGCGGACTTTTAATTCGCGGTGGTGATGTTTTAGAACGGGTGCATCAATTAGATACGGTGGTTTTTGACAAGACTGGTACTCTGACAACCGGAAATCTCACACTCACAGATTATTTGCCGATTTTCCAGAATTCTGAGTGGGATTTGAAGTCAGATATTAATGTTGGAAACAGGCAAGATGCCTGTTCCACAATTGATGGGGTTTCTGGGAACAGGCAAGATGCCTGTTCCACAATTGATGGGGTTTCTGGCAACAGGCAAGATGCCTGTTCCACAATTGATGGGGTTTCTGGTAACAGGCAAGATGCCTGTTCCACAATTGATGGGGTTTCTGGGAACAGGCAAGATGTTTGTTCCACAATTGATGGGGTTTCTGGGAACAGGCAAGATGCCTGTTCCACAATTGATGGGGTTTCTGGTAACAGGCAAGATGCCTGTTCCACAATTGATGGGGTTTCTGGTAACAGGCAAGATGCCTGTTCCACAATTGACTCAAAACTGCTGCAAATTGCGGCGGCGGTGGAAAGGGGCGCTTGTCATCCCATCGCCGCAGCGATTTTGCTGGAAGCTCAACAGCAAGGTTTGCCGCTGCTAGCTGCTGAGGATTTCTGCACGGAACCGGGCTTCGGGGTTTCTGCTTTGGTGGAGGGCCGGCGGGTGTTCGCGGGGAATGTCGAGTGGATGAAGGAGCAGGGGGTCGCTGTGGCGGCGCAATTGTCGGGGTCTTTGCAAGGCAAAACGGCGGTTTACGTGGCTTCTGGGGGCGTTTTGCTGGGGGTAATCGGGCTAAAAGATAGTCTGAGGCCGGATGCTAAGGCGACGGTGGAACGTTTGCGGGGCATGGGATTGCGGGTGATGATGCTGACGGGGGATACGCCGTCGGCGGCGGCGGTGACGGCGCAGCAGCTAGGTTTGCCGGCGGCTGATGTTTTGGCCGGGGTGCGGCCGGAGGGGAAGGCTCGGGCGATCGCACTTTTGCAAGCCCGAGGCTGTAAAGTGGCTGTGGTGGGGGATGGTATCAATGATGCGCCGGCTTTGGCTCAAGCTGATGTCGGTATCGGTTTGCACTGCGGCACTGATGTGGCAGTTGAAACTGCTCAAATTGTGCTGATGCGAAATGCTTTGATGGATGTTGTTGAGTCGATAGAGCTGGGGCGCGCTACTTTCAACAAGATTCGCCAAAATTTATTTTGGGCTTTTGGTTACAATACTCTGGGAATTCCGGTAGCCGCGGGTATCTTGCTGCCTGCAACCGGAATTCTACTCAGTCCTGCGGCGGCTGGAGCATTTATGGCGTTTAGTTCTGTTAGCGTGGTGACAAATTCTTTGTTTTTGCGCCGGGGATTTCGAGCTTAAGTTTAGGGATTGCATATAAAAGTCGGAGGCCATCAGTCATTAGCTAGAAACTAATGACTGATGACCTCATCCCAAGAGGGTGACAAACCCCTCACACCAGGAGTCGAAAGCCAAGAAGTTTCGACGTTAGTTGGAAGCCCCTGATTCATCTGTAGAGTCAATCGAAAATCTCACACCTCAAATTGACTGACTGATGGCTAGAGTGCCATACTTTCCAAAAGTCGCCAGTTATTGTTGTTCATAATTGAACGACTCACTAGCTCGAACATTTGACGGCAGTGGTTGTTGGTTTGCAGGGGCAGTTCTTCGTTTTTAATCACGAAGTTCATGCGAACCTCTGAGTCGCTGGCCGTGTTTTTCTCAATTAGGACTTCTGCGGTGACAAGTTTGGCAATGGAAACTTGACCGGGAAGCTCGCGAGCCATGACGGAATCTCCTGTATTGTAGATAATATCAAGATTGCATGACTCTAAAATTTCAATCAGGGATTGACGGAGACGGTCGATCGGAACGGCAACGATAAAAAAACCAGTATAGCGAGCCATAGACAACTCCAGCCGTGAGGCATTTAGACTTTATTATCATACCGAACCTAGAACAGATGCACAGAACAATATGGATTTATTTTATTCAGGTGGAAAGTTAGGGCAATGAAAGGCAAACTTATCGTGTTTGAGGGGGTTGAAGGTGCGGGTAAAACTACGCAAATGCAGCGGTTGATACAGTTTCTGCAAGCAAGTTGCTTTCTGAGAGTCCCGTTGGTGGCTACTCGCGAACCGGGGGGTACTGAGCTGGGAAGGGGACTGCGACATTTGCTGCTGAAACAAGATGGGGGCGAATCTGTATCCGATCGAGCAGAATTGCTCATGTACGCGGCCGATCGCGCTCAACACGTTGAAACTTTTCTCAAACCCGAGTTATCTAAGGGAACTATTGTTTTATGCGATCGTTTTACTGATTCTACGATCGCTTATCAGGGCTACGGCCGCGGTCTTAATTTAAATTTAATTAAGCAGTTGAATGAGATTGCCACCTGCGGCTTGGAAAGCGATCTGACTTTGTGGCTGGATATTGATGTGGAGGAGGGTTTGGCGAGGGTAAGGGCTCGCGGAGGGTGCGATCGGATCGAGCAAGCTGATTTGAAGTTTCACCGCCTTGTACAGCAAGGTTTTGCGGAGTTAGCGGAGGCAAATAAATCTCGAATTGTTCGCATAAATGCCGATCGGCCTGAATATGAAGTCGCTCAGGAAATTCAAGCTATTGTAACTCGTCGTTTAGAAGGTTGGGGATATTTAAATAATACCAATTCTGAAAAGTAAGCTTACATAGATAGCCAGAAACCGGGTTTTTTACGAAATATTTGCTAAAAATCCTCAAGGTAGAGGAAAAACCCGGTTTCTTCGTTGTAACTGACATCTTGCAGCAATGTCAATTGGGGCTTTTGGGTGGGGTGGGGGCGGGTTTTTTAACCTGTCTGCTACTTTCCGAGGCTCAAGAGTGAACCCGCCCCTACAGCTTGTTGAGAATGGTGCAAGATTTCAGTTGTAACTAACTAACCATAGGGTAGCGGGGCAAAATTATTGAAGAGGTAGTCATTACATTCAGCGCCCCTGACGCACCCTACCATAACTTCCTTCTGTCAACTTCCTTCTGTCAACTTCCTTCTGTCAACTGTCAACTGTCAACTGTCACATGAATTATTTTACATCATTAATCGGACAAGAGCGAGCAGTAGAATTGCTAACTCAAGCAGTCGAGCGAAACCGAATTGCTCCTGGTTATTTATTTGTCGGTTCTAACGGCATCGGCAAAAGTTTAGCTGCTCAGTGTTTCATCGAGCTTTTATTCTCAGCCAATATTCCCGAAACCAGACTAATAGCCTCCGTGCAAAATCGCGTGCGACAGCGAAATCATCCAGACTTACTTTGGGTGGAACCAACTTATATGAACCAAGGCAAACGGCTTACGCCAAAGGAAGCAGAGGAAGCCGGTTTAAAGCGGAAAGCACCACCACAAATTCGCTTAGAACAAGTTAGAGAAATCGGTGAATTTCTCAGCAGACAGCCGCTAGAAGCTGCGCGTTCAGTTGTAGTTTTGGAACAAGCAGAAACAATGGGTGAGGGAGCAGCTAACGGCTTGTTGAAGACATTGGAAGAACCGGGAAAATCAGCTCTAATCTTAATTGCTCCGACTGTGGAAGCTTTGCTGCCCACTTTAATTTCGCGTTGTCAAAAAATTTCGTTTTCTCGACTGAATCCCGAAGCAATGGCACAAGTTTTGCAGCAAGCCGGATTCGCGCAGATTTTGGATCGTTCCGAGGTACTGGGGATGGCTCAGGGCAGTCCTGGGGAGGCAATTGCTATTTGGCAGCAACTGCAATCAATACCCGATGATTTGCTGCAAAAGGTGACGCAGTTGCCTCAAAATCTGCGGTCTGCTTTGGAATTGGCAAAGGAAATTGATAAAACTTTAGATACTGAATCTCAGTTGTGGTTGATCGATTATTTACAACACTGTTACTGGCAGCAATTTTTGGCAGGGGGAATTAGTCGATCGCCCTTAGAACCCTTGGAAAAAGCGCGGCAATATTTGCTAAACTACGTACAGCCGCGATTAGTTTGGGAATGCACACTTATGGGAATATGTCAACCATAATTTATTGGCAAGTTTGAACCCAATACGATGAGTAACACGATGGAAAAAGCCACATTTGCCGCCGGTTGTTTTTGGGGAGTTGAACACAAGTTTCGCGCCGTTGCGGGTGTCGTCTCGACGGCTGCGGGCTATACAGGAGGTCACTGGTCGAATCCTTGCTACCTGGATGTTTGCGCCAGAGTGACCGGTCACGCTGAAGCTGTGCTGGTAGAGTACGATCGATCGCAGGTGAGTTACGAAACACTGCTAGATGTATTCTGGAACTGTCACGATCCTACCCAAATCAATCGTCAAGGCCCCGACAGAGGCGAACAGTACAGGTCGGTGATTTTTTATCACAATTGGGAACAAGAAAAAGCCGCGCGCCTCTCCAAACAAAAATTGCAAATTTCCGGTAAATACGACAAAGATATTGCCACCGAAATCAAACCTGCTGCTGAATTTTATATGGCAGAGGATTACCACCAGCAATATATTGAGAAGAAGCGGCATTCGTCAAAAGTGATTAGTTAAAAAGTAGGCAGACTCGACAAAAAATAAAAAATATTAGGGGCGGGTAAGGCAATGATCTATACTAGCCGCCAGTTTATTATTAATGCAAAACTCTGCCTCCCCTACGCCATGTTTATTTCCATTTACTTAGGAATGAGAATTAAATAACTTCTACTCTTGAAAGTGGGATGGGCGTCCCGCACATCCTTTTTGGACGGGCTTTCAGGCCCATCCCACAATAACAATTAAAATTATAAGTTATTTAATTCGGGATCCTTAGTAATAAATCATTAGTGATGAGATAGTGTTTGGTAGGGGCAATCCCCGCGTGGTAAGCCGATGCGATGGGGATTTCGCTTGTCATTTTTTGATAAAAATGCTGTAGTAGTTGGGGGCGTAAAACCCAAACAATTTTGCAATAAAGCCTAACTGAAGATTGGATATTTCTGTTTCCATTCTCTTGAGTAAATCCGACTTTTTGCGTCCCGGACTGTAGTAATTAGTCAGAGAACAGAAGGAAAAGGGAAGAATATCTAGTTTTGCAGTCTTGCTTATTTATTTGCTAAGCTATAGGTGGCGCTCTGTCATCAATAAACTTTAGATTTATGCACAGGTTATTAACTGGGAAACTGCGAGTAGAGCATTTAACAATACCGATAGCCAATCTTCCAGTAAATCTATCTGGTACTAAAATTGTACAGCTTACTGACTTTCACTATGACGGGGTGCGACTGTCGGAATGGTTGCTAGAAAAGGCGATTGCTGCGGCAAATGAAGCTGAACCAGACATGATTTTTTTAACCGGTGACTTTATTAGCTACGATCCCGCACCTATTTACGACTTAGTGCAGCGATTGAAAAACTTGCAAAGTCGGGTGGGAATTTACGCGGTTTTGGGCAATCACGACCACTATTGGCCGGGGGCAAAAACAGAGGTTGCTAATGCTTTAAATAGCGTCGGGATTCGGGTTTTGTACAACGAAGCAATCTATCCTTTGGGGTCAGAATTGGCTTTAGTTGGGTTGGCTGATTTTTGGTCGGGGGATTTTGCGCCTAAACCTGTCATGGCATCCATAAATCCCGCGATTTCTCGGATTGTCTTGTCTCACAATCCTGATACTGCTGAAAATCTGCAAAATTGGCGGATTGATTTGCAGTTTTCTGGGCACACTCACGGCGGTCAAATCGTTATTCCCGGTATCGGCCCTTTGTACGCTTGGGTCAGAAAAATTGGGTATTTGATTCCTAAACGAATCCGAAAGTTCATTCCTTTTGTGTCGGCTTGCGATCGAGTAGTTACTCACTGGGAATGGGCTAGCGGTTTGCATCAGGTTGGGAGTAATTTGCTGTACGTGAATCGGGGTTTGGGAACATATTCGCCGGGAAGGCTATTTTGTCCCCCGGAGGTGACAGTAATTACTTTAGTTTGTCAAGATATGTAAGGGCGGTTTAGGGTGCACACTTTCCCGATAATAGATAATATAGCAGAAGGAAGTTCGGCAACGAGCAATGTACGGGATGTAACGGATGGAAGAAGGGGCGTTGCTTAATCAGGGTATAAAAATGGACAACTTCAAAATTCAAAAGATTGACTGACTCGCTTGTTTCATTATTTGGCAGATTAAGTCGTTCATACTGTAAATTAGCAACGTCGAAGAAGGAATTTTGTACAATTTCTATTATTTTTAATTTGCTTCTCCAAAGCGATAGCCTCTGCCGTAGACTGTGTGAATTAGTACAGATTCGCCGGGGGCTTCTATTTTGCGCCGCAGCAGGCGAATTTGAGCGGCTAATACATTGCTGCTGGGTTTTTCTGCTTCACTCCACAAAAATTGGTGGATTTGTTCGTGTGTTAGCAATTGACCGGGATGGCGCATTAAGTATTCTAATAACTGACATTCTTTTTCTGATAAGTCAATTGTACGATCGCCCCGATAAGCTAATTGATTGTCGTAGTCTAGCTGTAAATCTGCAACTTGCAGCCGCCCGACAGCAACCTCCGCATCAAAAGTAGGAGGCCGCCGCAGCAAGGCGCGGACTCTGGCTAGCAGTTCTCGCAGTTCAAAAGGTTTGACTAAATAGTCGTCTGCACCGGCGTCGAGTCCTTGTACGCGATCGTCTACGGTATCTTTGGCGGTGAGAAATAGCACTGGCGTGTTCCGTCCTTGCGATCGCAATTTCTGGCAAATTGCCAGTCCAGTTTGTCTCGGTAGCATCCAATCCAAAATTAGCAAATCGTAATTGCCCTGCATGGCTAAATTGCTGCCAGTTTCTCCGTCAAATGCCACATCAACTGTATAACCTTCGCGGCTTAAAACTCGACTTAAAGGGTCAGTTAACTCAACTTCATCATCAACTAAAAGAATCCGCATCCTGATTTCAAATTTCAAATTTGAGATTTGAGTTTAAGTAAACTGATTTTTCCTAGATTTTCATGTGTGGAATACTTTCCGTTTCGCTGTAAGCTGCTGCTACCCATTCTTGGATGGCAGGCAAGGCAAAAATCGCATCCGCATAAGCTTTTGCTACTGAATCTAATTTGACTCCGTAGGTGACAAAACGCATGACGACGGGGGCAAACATAGCGTCAACAACTGTGAATTTGCCGAACAGCATATTGCCGCCTGTTCCGAATTTTTGACGGCATTCGCGCCAAATGGCAAAGATGCGATCGATCTCTGCTTCTACACCGGCAGTCATCCCTTCTCCCGGATAGCGGTTGCGGCAGTCCATCGGCATATTGTCGCGCAAATTTTGGAAACCCGCGTGCATTTCGGCGCAGATGGAACGGGCGATCGCCCGTTGGGCTACATCTGTCGGCCACAAATCATTTGCAAAGCGTTCTGCAACGTATTCGCAAATTGCTAAAGATTCCCACACTTTCAAGTCGCCGTCGATTAAAACTGGCACTTTTCCCGATGGAGAATAGCGCCGAATTTCCTCATGGGTTGTCGGCCAGTCTAAGGGGATTCTCACCTCGGCAAATTCCAGTCCAGCTTGTTTCATCGCCAGCCAAGCGCGCAGCGACCAAGAGGAATAATTTTTGTTGCCGATTACCAGAGTCAATTTGGTCATAATGTAGCTGTCAGCTATTTCAGATCGTCCGTGCAATTTTAAGTTTTAGAGTTGAATATACAAAGCCGTGAGACACAATGGCGATCGGGCGATCGGCCCGTTTTCTGCACCAGCCTCTGCAAGCATTTTACATTAACAGCCTCCCAGCGTTCCGCGTTTTTCTGCAAACTTCGATCGGGGGGCGCGATCGAACACACTTGATTTGGCATCTAACGATCGGTCTCGGTGGATTTTGGCATCGTTAGCGGTAGGTAGGGTCACTGTATATTGCATTTCCTCTGCTTCTACACCACCGCCTGAGAGGATTTCATCTACTGTAATTTTTTTTAGGGAATCCGGGTCTACACTGTGAAATTTTCCGTCAATTTGTTGACTCTCAAACTCTTGATTGTTTTCCATACTGACCGCCATTGAAAAACGCGACTCAATCAAAACTTACTAAATATAATATATACCCAAACAAAGGAGCGAGCAATACCCGAAATTTATTTTTCGCTGTGAGCTCTATGTGTTATTCTGAGTTTGGTAAAAGCTGTTTCTGCTTAGACCGCGATCGGCCCTTTCCCAAATCGAGCAATTTACACTCTAAAAATTGACATGATTACTGTTGCACTTCCCAAAGGCGGACTTTTAGGAGATAGCATTCGGCTGTTTAAATCGGTTGGATTAGACTTCAGTGCTTTTCTCGATTCCTCTAACCGACAACTTCAAATTTATGACCCGACCGGCACTGCCAAAGCTTTGCTAGTAAGGACTCACGACGTGCCAGTTTATGTGGAATACGGTCAAGCGGATTTGGGGATTGCTGGCTATGATGTTTTGCGGGAAAAAAAACCGAAAGTTGCCAATTTAATTGATTTAAAATTTGGCAAGTGTCGGCTGTCGGTGGCGGTGAAAGAATCTAGTTCTTATCGACGAACTGTGGATTTGCCTCCTCACGGTAGAGTTGCTTCTAAGTTCGTACACTGTGCGAGGGAATATTTTCACAATTTGAATTTGCCGGTGGAAATTGTGCCGCTTTACGGTTCTGTGGAATTGGGGCCGATTACGGGTATGTCGGAGGCAATTGTGGATTTGGTTTCGACTGGCAAAACTTTGCGAGAAAATGGTTTGGTGGAAATTGATGTTTTGTTTGAAAGTTCGGCTTATTTAATCGGTCATCCTCTGAGTTACCGTTTGAATACGGGGGGGGTGAATGAGTTGATCGGAAAGTTGAGAGAGCAAGTTTTGACCGCTGTTTGATGGTCTAAAATTAGAGTAGACTTATGGCATAAATCTTTCAGTAATAGGGAAATCACAGACGCAACGCAGATACAATTCACGATAGTTAGGAATGAGAATTAAATAACTTCCACTCTTGAAAGTGGGATGGGCTCTTATAGCCCGTCCTTTTTGGATGGGCTATAAGAGCCCATCCCACAATAACAATTAAATTTGTAAGTTATTTAATTCACGATAGTTAGCGACTTTTTCCAGAGTTCTAAACTCTTGTGGGAAGTAGGGTTTTGGCTTCTCGCCCGCCCTAAAAGTTAAATCTTTATGAGCTAGTATTTGCCGTAAGAAATAGGACTGAAATCCTCAGTACGAACTGGTTCTATTTAGTTGATTTCTGAGCGCTTACTTACAGGTATAAAACCTAGTTTTTCCTGGCAGCGATTGATATAAAAACTGACGACTGTATCAGCAGGGTTTTGTTCGATTAGTTGCTGAAAATATCCCAAGGCTGCGACAAATCTTTCGGATTGCCATCCTTGAATTCCTTTGTCAAATAAACCCTGGGTAAGCTGCTTTGCCTCAGAGTCGGGACAAGAGGCTGCCCAGATTTCGTAGATTTCAATAGCTTGCTGTTTGCCGCGCGGCGTTACTCGATCGATCCAGCGATAGTAATAATTGTTGCTGGGCAAATGGCTGTCAGCAGCAGTCGCCCCAGAAGTAGAAATAATACTCTCCTGTGTTTCCATTTCTAAGTCGCACTTTAATAATAGACTTTCTTTTGAGTGGGAGTTGGAACTTATGCCATTTAGAAATTCTCTCGCATGAACAATGGCATTTTCGCTAACAATAATTTGGCAGCCGTATATTTTAGTTAAATTTTCTAACCGAGAAGCTGTATTTACCACATCGCCGATGACTGTAGAGTCCATGCGGCGATCGGAACCTAAAGTGCCGATCATGCCGATACCTGTGTTAATTCCCGTACCAATATTGACGGGAGATTCTAAATTGTATTGGTGGCGACTGGCATTAAATTCTTGCAAGGTTTCTTGCATTGCTACTGCGGCTTCGATCGCATTCATGGCGTGAGAATTGGGCTGGTCAAATACTGCCATGATTGCATCGCCTAGGTATTTGTCAATAAACCCGCCGTGAGACGTTATGCACTCGTTCATTTTAGTAAAAAAAGCGTTCAACCATTCAAAAGTCTTTCGAGCTTGTTGAGATTCGGCGATCGCAGTAAACCCGCGAATGTCGCAAAATAAAACAGTCAGCTCTTCTTCTGTGGCATTGCCCAACTGAATAGATTCTATTCCTTGCGGCGCAATTCGTTCGAGAAGTTGCTCTGGCACAAATAGCTGAAATTTTTCTGACAGATATTCGTTGGCTTCCCAAGCTGCGGCGATTTGGCGTTTGCTTTGCTCTTTTACCTGCTGGTGGAATTGGGAAGATACTGCTTGCGATCGCATTTGACTCAACTGCAAAATATTTTCCACTTTCGCCAGCAACAAGCGACTGTTAAAAGGCTTTGTCAAATAATCATCTGCCATCATTTCTAACCCTTTGATGCGAGATATATCGTCATCGAGGGCAGTTAAAAAAATCACCGGTACAGTTTGCAATTCCGTATCCTTCCGTAGGATATCGCACACATCAAAACCGTCCATCTCCGGCATCATAATATCTAGTAAAATTAAATCGGGTCGAGAGGCGCGGGCAAGCGAGAGCGCTTCATGGCCAGATAGCGCTGATACTGTAGCGTATCCTTTTAGGTGCAATAACTCTTCCAGTAAAATAAGATTAGCTGGCTCGTCATCAACCAACATGATGCAGGGCGACTTGTTTGACATGGAATATGATAGGTAAAGTTTGGCCACCGATCGGCAAGGACAAAGGATTGAGGTATTTAGCTAGGATTGACGCACGATCGCCTAGAAATCGGATTTTTGCCGAAAATACTGCATGCAGACTTTTAATCGGGGTAAACAACCCGGTTTCTTTAGTCTAATAGCGTCCAGAACTGATTGTGCTGTATTCTTTAGTCTTTCCCCTCGTGTCTCAAAAGAGATGTCCCCGATGGCTCGCCGAGATAGTTGAGTTAGGTTAATATAAGTTGATTTTACATTCAATCTAAAATTTCTCTACTATTGAGTTTAGCGTTTCGCATCATGAAATGTAATAAATTACACCTCTGTGGCAGTCAACCCAGCATTAGTGGCAGTTGGAAAAGTAGCAGGCCCAGCAGTGGCACATACAATAGTGCGATCGAAGACAGCCTCACGCAGGGCTGTTTTCTGTTTCACTAATAGTCCTGGACGCACGGGTGACCAGAAACCGGGTTTTTTTACGAAAATCCTCTGCTGCAGTCCGCAGATTAGGTAAAAAACCCGGTTTCTTTGTCGGCCCTGGCGTAAGTTCTGCCTAAAAAACCGATTCCTGCGATCCGTTATCGGCCCAGAGGTGTCAAATCAGTGCGATCGGGCAAAGCAAACACAACTTTCACTCGGATGTCGGGGACTCGCTGGCGGCACAACAGAAGATGTCCGTCAGCGTCCGATCGATTGCGGTATCGCCCGACAATCGCCCACTGCAAATTGGGAAGCAAACGGGCAACCGCCCAAGGCTTCAGGCACTCTTTATAGGTCATAATGGGTTTTGTCTCCATTGCATAAGGGAGCAATAGCCAGCGCGGACACTTGGTAGGTAGAGGCGCTGGCTTTTGATTTATTACTCATGTTATGACGCTAGCGTGTATATTTCAATATGTAACTTGCTATATGTATATGCGAGAGTTATAGTTCTGACACTGAAATACTCATAAGCTAATGAGTATGTACAGAGTAAAAATCAAAGTAAAAGAGCTTAGCGAGGAGCGGAACTGGAGCCTGAGCGAACTAAGCAGGCGTTCAGGCGTCCCATACAATACCGTTCGCCGTTATGCTATGCAGCCAATGGCAAAAATAGAAATAGACCCAGTTAGCCGTATTAAGGAAACTTTTGGTTGTTCTTGGGATGAGTTGTTGGAATTGCTTGGGGATGATTCTTTTGAGGAGTGAGTGCGATCGCTTGTTCGTTTTTATAGGAGGGATGAGCGGTGCGATCGCTATCTGGACGATTGCTTTGAGCGTGGAAATGAAATTAATGTTAATTTTTTCAGCTTCTTGCTGAAATTGTGATCTCTACTAAGCGTCAATTTGTGCCTTATCTGATGAGTCCGCTGTAATGCTTGCACAAATAAGAAAATAGCTAACCCTATTATGAGGTGTGTGATATCATACTTGTATGAGAGAAACAGAGCTAGCGTCTAACTATTAGCTCCATGGCTGAAATTAGAGTTAAATATTCATAGTTAAAACAGAGATATTATGAGCATTACTCCAAAAGGTATAAGTGTATTAGAGTTGTACCGACTTTATAGAACAAAAAAGTTAATCGTCAACCGTAGATATCAACGCAAGCTTGTATGGACAAAAGCGGAAAAGGCTTGTCTCATAGAGAGTTTATTACTGAATTATCCAATTCCATTGATTTTACTTGGAGAATTCAAAAGTAGTGAAGGAGAAGATATATATGAAATAATTGATGGAATGCAAAGACTTAATGCAATATTCAGTTTTATTGAAAATCAGTTTACCGTTCACGAAAAATATTTTGATTTAACTAAACATCCCTTTGCCAATCAGTTATGTCAGGAAGGTGTATTTAAACCTACATATCCTGAAAACAAGCCACCAAGTTTTTTGGATTCTGATGAGTGTGCTAAGTTTTTAGAATATTCCCTAGCGGTCACAATTTATAGAGCAAATTCGATTACAGAAATTGAAGATATCTTTAACAGAATTAACTCCAATGGTAAACATTTATCAGCTCAAGAAGTAAGACAAGCAGGAGTGACAACAGAATTTTCAGGATTAGTGAGACAACTTGCTTCTGAAATTCGTGGTGATGTCTCCAAAGAAGAACTGCCACTCACAGATATGCCCGAAATTAGTATTGATGCTAAATCCATCGATCTAGGCTATGGAGTGCTTGCGGAAGATACATTTTGGTGTCGTCAAGGGGTTTTACGTGTTTCTGGTTTACGGGACAGCGAAGATGAGCAGCTAATAGCAGACATAATACTTTCTGTAGCATTGGGAAAGCCTTTTGCAGCTAGTAAAGAAAACTTCGACTCTTACTATGGAAAAGGCGAAGATAATAAGTTAGATGAAATCCAACTAGGAATTGCTAGATATGGATCAGACAATCTGAAACTAGATATTAAAACGGTTCTATCCCATATCAAAAATGCAATTAAAGCCTCAGCAGTCGATAACGAAAAAAATTTTTTAAGAAATATATTGAGCCGTCGTCCAGGAGTAGGAAATCCAGTAAAAGAACCTTTTTATACGTTGTTTATGACTTTTTACGATCTTATTATAAAAAACTCACAAGAGCCATTTGACTATGAGCAAATTTTTAAGGCTGTATCGGGCTTGATTGACAAGATTAAAATGAGTCCAACTACCACAACAGCAAATAGAACTCAGAACCTAAATCTTACTAAAGGCTTGGTGCAAAATTATTTTAAACCATCAAATAGTTCGACTCGTAGTAGTGGGTCATATGCTGTAGATTTTGAAGTTTACTTGAGACGCTCAAAAACTGAGGCTCCTAATTATGATTTTAAACAAGGGCTTTATAGTTTAGACGAAAAGAAGAGAAAATTTGATGATGAAAATTTTGATAAAATTCTCCAAAATATTGCTGCAATGGCAAATTTAGGCAAAGGACAGAAAGGGTACATATTTATCGGCGTGTCTGACAAAGAAAAAGATACTCAACGCATTGAAAGTTTAGACAATATTGTAGCCCCTCGGTTTTACTCATTTGGTATCGTGGGTTTAGAGAGAGAAGCATCTCTTAAAGGAACTGACATTGATGATTACGGTCTTTTCATTACTAGAAAAATTCGTGATTCAAAATTACCTGAATGGTTAAAAACAGCGGTTAATACAAAGGTAACTCCCATCACATATATGGATCGCACAGTATTAATGATTGAGGTAAGGGCTGGTGATCAGCCAGTATGGTATGGAGATAAGCTGTATATCCGTGATGGACATGAAAAGAAATCGCAAGATGTACCGCAAGAAGTAGCTGGTGAGCAGATAGCAGCAGTTTACAATCTCTTCAAGTAAATAGACGCGATCGCCCCCACCCTCATCAAATCAATCCACTTGGATGCGATCGCCCTCCGAGACATTACAGAGTGCGATCGCTCAATTGAACAAAAACAACCCCGGATCGACGTGAAAAAACCTCCCCAAAGCCTCAGCTTGTTTCTTGCTGATTTCTAGCCGATCGTTAATTACCTCAACTACCGCCTCACTCGAACCCATAATTTCTACTAAATCCTCTGCTTCTAGACTCCGAGCATCCATCAAATGCAGCAGCCTTGACTTTGGCGTTGATGTATTAAGTTGATAGTGCCGCTCTTCAAAATCCTCAATCAGTTTTACCAGCAGTTCCAACAGCGCATCTTCTTCTGGAGTCAGATTTGGACGAGAGAGTAATCCTTCAACAATCTCCAAAAATATCTCGTTTTCCTCTTCAGTTTTGATAATTCGAGGCTGATATTGAGAGAGCAAGCTACTGTAAATTTTTAGATCAAAAGTAACAGTCATTTTTCCAGGTTTCCTTATCATACTCGGCATGAGTGAAAACGTATTTTATATAAATAATTTGCTTCTCATAGTTAATACTCGCGATTAAGCGATATTTATTTCCTTTGATATTAAAAACTGTAAAATTTCCAACTGCTTCAGCTTTGAGATAAACAGCTTGAACTTCAACAAGATTAGTCCAGGCTGCTTTACTGGCAATTTTATACCAGTCATCGAGCGCTTCGCAGGAATCAGCGTGACTTTGGCAGTAGTCTCTTAATTTTTTCCGACTGATAACGTGCATTTAGCTATCATTATGATATTTTCTAGATGTCTGAATCGCGTCATCATCTATTATATAGCGCGTCTAAATCATTTTAAGCAAATTTTTATTGGCACTTTGATGGACAAGCTTTTCTCATCCCGCGCCAGCTAAGAGTTACTTTGACAAGCTTTGTATAAATGCTGTTTAAGTGAGAAAAGAACGGACAGTAGCGATCGTCAAATTCAAATCCAGCGGTTTGCTCAAATAACCAGAAGCGCCAGCTTCCAAACATCGCTCACTGTCACCGGGCATCGCCATCGCCGTCACCGCAATCATCGGTACCGACTCCCAGACAGGATCTGCTTTAACTCGGCGCATCAACTCAAAGCCGTCAACATCCGGCAACTGAATGTCCATCAAAATCAAATCCGGCAGCAACTCCGGGGCTGCAGAGGCGGCGAGAATACGATCGGCCATTGCCGAACCATTCGCGAGTATCTCTACCCCGTACCCCTCCAATTCCATCACCTCAGAAATTAACATTTGGTTATAAGGCTGGTCTTCGACAACCAAAATCCGTTTGCTGCCAATTGGTAAAGCAATCGCAGAAGCAGGGACTAACTTGGAATTCAAAGCACAAGAAGCAAAGTTTCCCAACTGTTGACGCATCTCCGTCAAAGGCAGCCAAACGCGGAAAAGACTTCCCCGATCGCAAACAGATTGAAAAGAAACAGTTCCCCCGTGCAATTCTGCCAAACGCTTAGTCAAAGCCAAACCCAAACCTGTACCTTCGTGCCTCCGAGTCAAGGAAGAATCCACCTGTTGAAAAGGTCGAAATAGCAAGTGCCAGCGGTCTTGAGGAATGCCGATGCCGGAGTCTTCTACCTCAAAACAAAAATAAGGAGTGCTGGCATTTACAGGAGAACAATCCGGTCGGTAGTCGCCGTCTATTTCGCTGCCGTAGGCCAGACGCCCGCTGAGTTTAACTTGTCCCTGTTCGGGGGTAAATTTGATGGCATTGGAAAGTAAATTAATCACAATTTGTCGCACTCGCCTTTCGTCGAGCCAAACTTTAGTAATACGGTAGTCTAGTTCTAAAGACAAACCGATTCGCTTTTTGTCAGCCCGCGGCTGCATCATTTTCATACAGTCTGTCGCCAGTTCTTGAACGCGAACAGGCTGTAAGTTTAGTTCTACTTTCCCGGCTTCAATTTTAGAAAGATCGAGAATATCGTTGATTAACTGCAACAAGTGCTGGCCGCTTTTTTCGATAAGTTCTACATAGTTGATTTGTCGATCGCTCAACTGTCCTGCCGTTTGCCGCAGCAGCAAGTCTGAAAAGCCTAGAATGCTGTTGAGAGGCGTCCGCAATTCGTGGGACATCGAGGCTAAAAACTCGGATTTCAACTGAGAAGAATACTCTAATTCTTCATTAACTTGGCGCAGGTGCTCTTGTGTCTGAGCCCGCTCGATCGCCGCTCCCAGAGTCCGGCAAGCAGCCTCGAGCACTTCTTGGTTGAGGGCGGTTTGCAGTTTTTTGACGTTGCGGGACTCCAGCGTCAGTACGCCAATAATGGTACCGTCGGTGGCTGCGATCGGAAAAATACCCAGTTGTCCGATTCCCGGATGCCGAAATTCCGGCACGGCATTGGGATGTTGGGCATAATCCTCTACGAACAAAGGTTTACCAGTTTTCACCACTTCCCACAGCAAACCGATGCCGTAGGGAATGCCTTTGTCGAGCAATTCTTGCATTGCTGCGGCAACTGGTTCCCCGTAAGTAGCCAAAAATTGACTAGAAACTTGGTTGGAAATCGCCGCCGCTTGTCGATCGTTTCCCTTGCCGCTAATCACCTTGACATCTCCGAAAGCTGCATTCATTGCCCCTACCAGATAGGTGAGGGCAAACTTACCTATTTCTTGCAAACTGTGAGAGTTTTGCAGGCGTTCGGTTAAACCCAAAAGAAATCTCAGCCGCCTGACTTCTGCGTTCAAGCTAGCTTGGGAGTTTTGGTATACCGTAACGTCTCGAAAGGTAAACAGCCGTCCGCCGCTGTTGGTAATCGTGGCGCACACCTCCAAACAAACCGCATTGGATTGCTCGAAATAAAATGATAAACTTTCATCCTGAGATTTTTCGAGTGCTTGCTGAAACTCTTGCCACTGCTGAAGGGACAAGTAACCCCGATCGACAATTTCCGCAAACAGCAAGTGGCACTTCGGCTTTGTTTCCAGCCATTCTGGGGACAGTTCCCAGATTCCCGCCAATTTTTTGTTAAACAAAACTAAGCAATCAGACGAGTCGAACAGAGCGATCGCATTGTCTACTTGATTGAGAATCAGTTCTTGGTCTGCCCTCAACTGGTGCAAGTCTCTCTCCATTTTCTCTGTGTGTGTAGCTCTTAGTTTCGTTGTCATAACTTTCTAGGGATATGGCAAGAGTTATTGTATAACCCCTTACTTAATCTGACATAACTTTACGTTTTTTGGCAGTGAGGGCGATCGATCTGCCTTGTGATCTGAGACACTTGCTAGTTTCGGAGGGCGATCGGAGCCACATTTGAACTGCGCCGGCTGCATTGCTTAATCATGAGGCAATAAGGAGGGAAAGCATGATTACAGAAGCAGAATTTTTTAATAATAATGCTGTCGAAGTTGATGGCATCTGACTTGAAAATATTGTGTCCAACCCTCTGCTAAATTAACCCATAATAAAAACTAATTCCGGTGATAAGAAATAAACATATAGCAATCATAAATCATTTATGAATTTTTTACGGACTCCCAGCGGGTTCGGGGAGGGTTGGGGTGGGGTAAAAAAATTACGACTTTTGCAAGAATTGCTATATGTCAAAATGCAATCATGACTTTACCCTTAAATTTTATTAGCAATAACTTGATTATTTGGATTAACTGGTCAAGCAAGTGTTGGATTCAAAAACATTGGCATAAGGCTCGCTCTAAGCACCAGGAGAAAGTGATAAGCTGTTGCGCGTTTAAATTGCATATTCTGGACTGGCTCGCGTGCCCCTCCCACAATAATTTGAGTAATTTTTGACACACAATTTAAATGCAGGGTAAACGCATCTTAACTGGAACCCAAAATATGCTACAGTTAAATCCGACTAAATTTCAATGTAGTTTGTTG